>DATBVZ010000188.1:0-18968 GCA_036515095.1 Cyclobacteriaceae bacterium
GGGCAGCAAACCATCACCGAACCCGCCACGATATACGGGATCAGCAAGCTGGCAGGTGAACGCTGGTGTTCCTGGTATCACAGCCGGCACGGTATTGATGTGCGAAGCCTCCGTTATCCGGGGCTGATCGGTTGCAAGTCCAGAGCAGGAGGAGGGACAACGGACTACGCGGTAGACATCTACTTCAAGGCTGTATCGGAAAAAAAATACACGTGTTTTCTGAAATCCGATACGTATCTCCCCATGATGTATATGGACGATGCCATCAGGGCCACCCTGCAATTGATGGAAGCCAGCCCCGATCGCATAAAGATCCGGTCGGGATACAACATTTCGGCCATGAGCGTTTGCCCCGAAGATATCGCTTCGGCTATTCGACGGCACATTCCCGATTTCGAAATCAGCTTCGCGCCGGACTACAGACAGGCCATTGCAGACTCCTGGCCGAAGTCGGTTGACGATTCGGCCGCCCGGAATGATTGGGACTGGAAACCGGAATTCGATTTGACGAAAATGACCGGTCGCATGCTCTCGTGCCTGCAGGCCGTGCAGGCAGACCATCCATGAACGCCCTGCATTTCAATGATGCGCCGTTCTGGCTTGTTAGAGGATTCAGAAGATTACCGAAAACCGCTAACTTTATCCGGGCGAACCGGGAGGGTTTGACGCTTACATTATTTTCGGGAAAGTTACTGCCTGCAAGGACCAGGGATTCGTTGCATACCAAATACGCCAGCTATGCCTTTACTTAAGTCGATCGATGAAAACGGACTATTGATCCTCACCTTCTCCCGTCCTGAGGCACTCAACGCATTAAACAGGGCTATCCTCGCTGAACTTGAGCACGAAGTCAATGACATCTATACCAACGGAAGGATTCGCGGAGCGATCTTTACCGGCGATGGAGAAAGGGCCTTCATAGCCGGAGCAGATATCAGGGAGATCTCGGGGCTCGATGGGAAAGGGGCCTTGGCATTGTCGGAATACGGACAGCATCTGTTTCGCAAAATTGAGGATTGTCCCAAACCGATCCTGGCTGCCATAAACGGGTTTGCACTGGGTGGAGGCTGCGAACTGGCCATGGCTTGTCACATAAGGGTTGCAGTGGAGCATGCAAAGTTGGGTCAGCCGGAAGTAAATCTGGGCATTATTCCCGGCTATGGGGGAACTCAAAGGCTGGCCAGACTGGCTGGCCATGGAAAGGCTCTCGAGCTTATTCTCACCGGTGACCTTGTTACGGCAAAGGAAGCCCTGGAAATGGGACTGGTCAATCACGTTGTCCATGGCCGGTCGGAATTGACGGAACTGTCCGGAAAGATAATGAAGAGGATCCTGGACAAGGGCGCTGTTGCGCTTGCGAAAGTCATTGAGAGCGTGAATGCAGGCCTTGCCGGCGCTGATGCAGGATTCAGGTCGGAGGCCCATAACTTCGCCTATTGTGTTACCACCAACGATTTTGCAGAAGGAACGTCAGCTTTCCTGGAAAAACGCAAGCCCAACTTTAAAGGAGAATAATTGAGCAAGATCAAACGGCTCGCCGGGGAAACGGTGATTTACGGACTCGGCAGCATCATACCACGGTTTATTAATTTTATTCTTATCCTGCCCCACACTTCTGTCTTTGCTCCGGAAGAGTATGGTGTGATCACTGACTTGTATGCCTGGGTCGCCTTCCTGAATGTACTGTACACGTTCGGCATGGAAACGGCTTACTTCCGGTTTGCAACAAAAGAGGGCGCTGAACCCGGGGCAGTCTTCAATACTGCGCAGACGGCGGTAACCCTCATTACCCTTATTCTCTCTGCATTCTTCATTGGGTTTGCCGGGCCTATTTCTTCGGGACTGGATATCGGCGCACATCCGGACTACATAATCTGGCTGACCTGCATTGTCGCTATAGATGCATTGGTGGCCATTCCTTTCGCTAAGCTGAGGCTGGAGAAAAAAGCGATGGCCTTCGCACTTGCCCGGATCCTGAACGTCATGTTGATCGTTATCCTCAACTTCTACTTTCTGAAATTTGCTTATAACCCTGAAATCGGCGTGGCTTACGTTTTCCTTATCAACCTTCTGGCCAATGCGTTGTATCTGGTCTATTTTGCCGGGACATTTTTGAAGTGGAGGCCAGCTATAAACGGGAATGTTTTCTCCACCATGCTGGTATATGCCTATCCGATCATGCTTACCGGGCTGGCCGGCATGACCAATGAAATGTTCTCGAGGATTACGTTGCGTGCATGGCTACCGGAAAATTTTTATCCGGGAAGAACCAGTTCGCACGCCCTGGGTGTATTCGGTGCATGCTACAAATTTGCTGTGTTCATGAACCTTGTTACGCAGGCCTTCCGGTTTGCTGCCGAGCCTTTCTTTTTCAGCAATGCGAGTGACAGAAATTCGCCCCGGTTGTTTGCTACCGTGAATCATTACTTCGTGGTGACGTGCTGTATCTTATTGCTGGGTGTTGGAGTGAACCTGGACATGTTGAAGTACCTGTTGCGGGACCCCGCCTATTGGGAAGGGATAAGCATTGTACCCATCCTGTTGCTGGCCTATCTTTTCCTCGGCGTCTACTACAACATTTCGGTTTGGTTCAAACTTACGGACCGGACGTACTACGGCACCATCATCACCACGGGAGGTGCGCTTATTACCATCCTGATGAACTTCATCCTTATTCCTGTTGCCGGGTATATGGGAAGCAGTCTGGCCGCACTGATCTGCTTTTTGTCAATGGCCGTCGCGTGCTATTACGCGGGCCAGCGTTTTTACCCCATTCCCTACCGGGTTGCGGCCGGGCTCGGATATATCGTACTGACGATCCTGGTGGTTTATGGAGTAAATTCCATCGTAATTCAGGATCAGACGGTGGCTTTCGTTGTTAATAATCTTATTTTCCTCGTGTACCTGTGCGTTGTGTACCTCATCGAACGCAGGGGATTAAAGGCCTCCAGGAGCCTGTAGAGACGATTTTGCCCATTGGACCTGGCTCCGGGGCCTGAAGTGGATTACCTGCGTCCCCGATCGACATCCCCGCCGATTGTGCAGAAATTTGATTAATTTTGCACGAAGACCAGCTCATTTGGCAGATTGATTGCAGTAAGGCACGGAAGGTAACGTTACAGTCGATAAAATTGGTTTTATTCAGGTTCCATAGTATACTACTCCTTGGGGTGGCTCTCTGTCTTGTCCCTTTTGCAGCCAGTTCCCAGAAGAAAAAGAAAAGCCAGCCCGAACAGGAACAGGGTATCAAGCAACGCGAGTCAGAATTCTATTTTACCGAAGGTGAAAAGTATTTCATTCTCGAGGATTATGCCAAGGCTTTGCTCTATTACCAGAAGTCACTGGAGGTGGATGCCAACAACGCAACGGTGCACTACAAGATTGCCGAAGTACTCTCCCGGAGCAACCGGCAGGATGACATGCTCAAAGCGGCGATCAGTATTGAGAATGCGCTGAAGCTGGAAGAGCACAACAAGTACTTCTACCTGCTGGCGGTCAACGTCTACAACACCCTTGCCCGTTTCGAAAAAGCCGCTGAAGCCTACGAAACCATGATGCGCGAGGTAGATGGTACCGAAGAATACCTGTACGATCTTGCTGTTGTCTACCAATATAACAAGAGGCCGGAGGAAGCCATCAAAGCCTATAACCGGGCTGAATCCCTGTTTGGAATAAACGAAATATCTTCCGTCCAGAAACTGCGGCTATACCTGGAAGCCGGTAAACCGGAGCAGGCGATAGAAGAGGGTAACAAACTCCTGCAGGCATTCCCGGGTGAGGAGCGCTATGTCATGGGATTTGCAGAGGTCATGTCGAAAAATGGTCAATTGCCGGTGGCCATTCAGTATCTCGAAAAATTCGTAAGCGAAAACAAGGAGGCAGGCAATGCAAAAATGTTACTGGCCGGATTTTATCGCGACACCCAGCAGGAAGCCAAGGCACGTGCGTTACTCACCGAATTGTTCGATGATCCATCCGTTGAGATGGGCAGTAAAGTCATCGTGCTGGGCGCATACAATACGGAACTCCATCAAAACCGGATCAGGAATCAGCCTGACAAGGATAAGGAATCCTACGTTTTGACGCTTTATGAAAAACTCGTGAAAATGTATCCGAACGAGTCGGATGTATATGTCATCGGCGGCGACCTTTATCTTTCTACCGGCAAAAATGCCGAAGCCAGCAGCGCCTACCAGCTCGCTATCAAGACGGGGGATGTAAACTATGAAGTATGGCAAAATCTTATCTACCTGGAGACACAGCTCAGCCAGTTTGATAATGTTATCCGCCACTCTGACGAGGCGCTTGAGCTATTTCCCAACCAGGGCATGCTATATTATTTTAATGGCTATGCGCACCTCCGGAAACGCAATTTCATGGAAGCCTCAGCCGCGCTTGAGCAGGCAAAGAAGATTATTTCGGCGGACACCAATCTATTGGGCGAGATCAACGGAATGCTCGGCGACACCTATAACTCAATGGCGCAATACGAAAAGTCGGACATGGCATACGAAGCCGCTTTGAGTATTGATCCCAGCAATGATGTTGTATTGAACAACTACAGTTATTATCTGGCACTTCGAAAGGCCGATCTGGAGAAGGCCGAGAAGATGTCAACGCAGCTTATCAAGCACAATCCCGACAACCCGGTGTACCTCGACACCCATGCCTGGGTTTTGTATACGCGGGAAAAGTACAGGGAGGCGAGAAAGTTCATGGAGAGGGCGATCAACTCAGGGGGTGCAAATGCCACCCATTTTGAACATTATGGCGATATTTTATTTAAGTTAGGGGATGTAAACGGGGCAGTAACGCAGTGGGAACGGGCCAAAGAGGCAGATGCCGACAACGAACTGCTTAACAAAAAAATAGCCAACAGAAAAATCTATGAATAAGGTCCCCAGACTATTGTTGTACTGCCTGCCCTTGCTCCTGGCGGCTTGCAGCAAGAAGGTCACCCCGGTCATAACACCAGTCGGCACCATACGACCTGCCCTGGCGATACAGGAAATTGACTTTGACTATTTTCAGGGTAAAGCACGAATGGTATTGCGTGACGGGAACAAGGAACGTGACGTGAAAGCCAACATTCGTGTGCGGAAAGACAGCGTGATCTGGATGTCCTTTTCCGTCATCGGCGTGCAAGGCGGCAAGGCGCTGATCGATCATGATTCAATCACCATTGTAAGTAATGTCGACAAGGAATATTACGTTTTCGAATACGAGGAACTCTCCGATCGCTTTAACTTCGATATCAACTTTGATGTGGTACAGGCCGCCATGCTGGGCAACCTCCTGATGGATCGTCAGGAGTACGACCATGTGGAAACGCTTTCTTCCATGTTCCTGCTAAGGCAACAATCAGGGACTGTCGACGTTACAAACTATGTGAACGCAGCCAGCATGAAGTTGGAAAAGGTCGAATTGAAAGAAAATGATACGAATAACTCGTTAACGATTGACTATTCCAACTTCCAGCCAATTGACGACAGGATATTCCCTTATAACGGAACAATTAACCTGTTGTACAAAACACTTGCCGGTTTGATCAATACAACAATTATTTTTGAATACAATAAAGCGGAGATCGGAGACAAACCCCTCAAATTTCCGTTTAACATACCAAAGAAATATGCTCGCAGGTAGAGGTGTATTGGTAATACTATTTTTTAGCCTCCTTTCGCTTCCGGCAGCCTACGCCCAAAAAACCAAAGCCCAGCTACAAAAGGAGAAGCAACAGAACATTGTAAAGATTAAGGAGGTAGAGAGCATTCTCTCGGAGACGGTAGCGAAGAAAAGCAACTCCGTGGGCGAATTGAACGCCCTCAACCAGCGCATCAGGCAGCAGGAGAACCTTATCCGTTCGATCCGCTCGGAGATCGATCTGCTAAACAACGAGATCAGCGAAAACAACGATATTATAGAGGCCCTCGAAAATGACCTCACTGAACTCAGGGAAGAGTATGCAGCCATGCTTTACTCGGCCCAGAAAACACAGAATAGTATTTCGCCCCTGTCCTTTCTCTTTTCCGCGCACTCGCTGGATGAACTGCTGACCCGGCTTCGGTACATCGAGCAATACAAGGAAGCCCGGAAATTGCAGACCCAACAGATCATAAAGGTTCAGGATGAGCTCGCCGGACAGGTTAAAGAGATCGAAGGCAAGCGTGCGGTCAAGAACGACCTCTTAAATGAGCAGGTAGCCGAAAACAATAATCTTTCCGGTCTCAAGCAAAAACAGAACAACCTGGTAAGGTTGCTTGCCAGGGAAGAGAAAAAGTTGCGGAGGGACCTTGAGGACACGAAAAAAACGATCGCCCTGCTGGATAAGAAGATCGATGATATCATTCGGGAAGAGCTGGCCCGCGCAAAACGGGAGGCATCCAAAGAGACGGTTGTTTTGTCTTCCTCGTTTGAGGAAAACAAGTCCAAGTTTACCTATCCCGTTTCGGGGTTTGTGTCGCTGGGCTTTGGCCGTCAAAGCCATCCGGTGCTCAAGGGTGTCATTCTGCAAAACGAGGGCGTAAACATCCAGACCAAGAAGGGTGAAAAAGTGAAGTCGATCTTTGAAGGGGAGGTCAGGGCGGTTGCTGTGATGCCCACTATTGGAAATTCGGTGATCATCAACCATGGAAGCTATTTTACGGTTTACTCCGGGCTGAAGGAAGTTTTTGTGAGGACGGGAGAGAAGGTCACCACCAATCAGGAGATCGGCGAAGTCATGACCAACAGCGAAGGGGTCTCTGAATTGCGATTCCGGATATACAAGGATAAAACACCCCTGGATCCCCAGCAATGGCTGGGCCGCCTCTGAGGCATTCCGGAAAGGTCTCATTTTGACCGTCCTTCCTGAAAATCTGTGCCGAAATGCACCGTTTTGCCTATTTTTTCGTTCCAACATTATACTCTATCTTTACACACTAATTCACATTTTATGGATGCAATATTGTTGTTTGGAATGCCTGGCATGGGTGAGTGGATTCTTATCGGTCTGGTCGTCTTGATATTCTTTGGAGCAAAGAAGATTCCGGAATTCGCCAAGGGCCTCGGCCGGGGCATCCGGGAATTCAAAGATGCCGTCAGTGATGTTAAGAAGGAAGTTGACGAAGCAGGAAAAGAGGTCAATAAGCTGGAGAAATAGGTGCCCGGGTCTTACGCTACACTTCGCAACATACAAGACGATCTGAAGCGCGGCGCCCTCTCCTGTAAGGACTTAGTCAAGCATCACCTGGATATCATCAATAAGAAGGCTCATCTGAACACATTTCTCAGTGTTTACGAAGAGGAGGCGTTGGTACGTGCAGAGCGAATAGATCAAAAAATTAAGTCAAATAAGGCCGGTAAGCTCGCAGGGCTGATCGTCGGCATCAAAGACGTTCTGTCGCATAAGGATCACCCGCTTCAGGCAGGCAGTCGCATCCTTGATGGTTTCATCGCCCAATACAATGCAACCGCCATTCAGCGAATACTCGATGAAGATGCAATCGTCATCGGACGTCAGAATTGCGACGAATTTGCAATGGGTTCTTCCAATGAAAATTCGGCATTCGGACCCGTCCTCAATCCGGTAGATAACACCCGCGTTCCGGGAGGATCATCAGGGGGTTCGGCCGTATCCGTTGCGGCCGGAATGTGCCGCATTGCCCTGGGATCCGACACCGGCGGTTCCGTTCGCCAACCTGCGGCCTTCTGCGGAGTAATCGGACTAAAGCCAACCTATTCAAGAATATCCCGGCACGGTTTGATTGCCTATGGCTCGTCATTTGATTGCATCGGCATTTTCGGCAAAACCATAGAAGACGTCGCCCTGGTACTTGAAGTAATTTCGGGTGCAGATGAATTCGACAGTACCGTTTCAAGGAAGCCGGTACCTTCCTACCACTCCGTCCTTGAATCGACTGCTCCCGCCACCTATAGGGTAGCGTACATGAAAGGGATTGAAGATGCGTCCGGCATCCAGGCAGCGATCAGACAAAATATCGTTTCCAGAGTGAACCGGATCCGGGAGGCCGGTCATGTTGTTGAAGCGGTGGACCTTCCGCTCACCGACTACGTCCTGCCTACGTACTATATCCTGGCTACGGCGGAAGCCAGCTCGAATCTTTCGCGATACGATGGCGTCAGGTATGGATACCGTAGCGCGAATTCCCACGATCTGCAGGCCATGTACAAGAAAACCCGTTCGGAAGGCTTTGGTAAGGAAGTACAGCGAAGAATATTGCTGGGAACTTTCGTGCTGAGCGCCAGCTATTACGACGCTTATTACACAAAGGCCCAGCGGGTACGAAGGATCATACGCGACAAAATGAAGGAAATACTGCATATGTATGATTTCATGCTAATGCCCATTACGCCTACAACAGCGTTTAAACTGAAAGAACTGACGGAAAATCCGGTCGAAATGTATCTCGCTGACCTGTTTTCCGTTCAGGCGAACGTTGCCGGAATTCCCGCAATTTCACTACCTTGTGGAACCGATGAACGTGGACTGCCGGTCGGACTACAGGTACTGGCCAACGACTTCGAAGAGTCCAAACTTTTTAGTTTTTCCAGGGAGGTTCTTATGATGACCGCTGGATGAAGCCAAGCGTCCGGAAGACAGACGCAATGAACATGAAATGAGTACTATGCGCAGGGGATTATTTTTTTTGCTTTCCGGCTTCGTGATCAGTTCGGCATATGGACAGATCCTGTCTGAAACACTGACAGCACTGGATTCAATGAGCGTTGATTCGCTTGAAATTGCCGAAGCGGAAGAGGAAATGCTGTACAAGGAAGATACGGCTGATTTTGTTTATTACTCCTCTCCTGTCGGGCTCGAGTATATTCCCGGTGATGATAGCCCCGGCCTGATCCGGGACCGGCTGTTATGCATCGAATCGGAAATACCCCTCCACTACAATGACCGTGTCCACGCCTTCATAAACTACTTTACGGTAAAGGATCGGGATTACACGCGGCTCATGATGCGTCGCAAGAATCTTTACTTCCCCATTTTCGAACGGCACCTTGCCAAGTACAGTCTGCCCGATGAACTGAAGTACCTTTCCATAATTGAGTCGGCCCTGAATCCGAGGGCGGTGTCGAGGGTATCGGCCGTAGGCCTGTGGCAGTTCATGTCGGCAACCGGAAGGTTCTATGGTCTTCACCAGGACTGGTACATCGATGAACGCATGGATCCTGAACGCGCTACCGATGCTGCATGCCGGTATCTGCGCGACCTCTATAGAATGTTTGACGACTGGGAACTTGCGTTGGCGGCCTATAACACAGGCCCCGGAAATGTGAGACGCGCCATCAGGCGCTCCGGCTATAAGAAAACGTTCTGGGAGATTTACAACTACCTGCCCCGGGAGACACGTTCCTATGTTCCCCAATTTGTAGCGATGATTTACAGCCTTAGTTATCTTGAAGAACACAATTTTATTGATGAAGGTCAGGAGATGCTGATGGCTTCCGATACCCTGCTGGTGAACAAGTACCTGCACTTCGACACCTTTGCAAGACTTACCGGCATTTGCCTGGATGACTTGCAAAAACTGAACCCCTCTGTAAAGCATAATGCTTTGCCCGATGGTACAAAGCCGTATGTCATGCACGTTCCGCTGTTTGCAAAGGAGAACCTTGAGAAGAACCGGTTGGCGATTTTGGACTCAGCCTCCATGGTGGGGAAGAAAGAATTGGAGCTGCTGGCAAGGAATACACCGGGAAGCACGTATGGAAGAGACCGGATCGTTTATAAGGTCCGGAGCGGTGATGTACTGGGGTCTATTGCCATCCGCTATCACGTACGTGTCAGCGACATAAAAAAATGGAACAATCTCAGAAGCAATACCATCCGTGTCGGGCAGCGTTTGAACATCTGGTTAAGCCCCTCAGGGGCGACCGTTCTTGCATCCGCCAGGCCGGCTTCGAATTCCCAGCCTGCACAGATACCCGATTCAAAAACCTACGTGGTTCAGCCCGGTGATACATTGTGGGACATTTCCCGTAAATTTGACGGGTTGACGATTGAAAAGATTAAATCCCTCAACAAACTGGATGGCAACAAGATCAAAGCAGGCCAGCGGCTGATCCTTGGCATTTGAGTGATTTTGAGAATCCGTTGACCTCGTATCCGCCTCCTATGAATTGAGCACCGCTTGCGATGTGGCCAACTATTTGTTCATCGTGACTATTCACGTGATCGTGCGTTATACTAAAAACCCTGGAATTCATGATCAGACCCGCCCTTGTTCTCATGCTGTCCGGATTATTGTGGGGCTGCAACTCAAACGGCAATTCGGAATACCTTCCGAAGGCAACCGGAAGGCCGGGAGACATTGTACTCGTGATGGACTCCACGCAGTGGCATGGCCAGCTCGGTAGTGCACTCAGGGAAGTGCTTCTTGGCGAAGTCCAGGGCTTGCCTCGCGAAGAAACTTATTTCAATGTGATCCACGCACATCCCAGCGGAAGAATCCTTATGCTGAAAGCGATTCGCAACCTCATGTACGTCTTTACGCTGGACGAAAATACGCCCGGCTCAAGAGCCATTGCCAATGGCTTCACACCCGAATCACTCGAACAGATCCGCCAGGATACAAGCTTCCACATCACTACGGCGGCGGATGTCAACGCCCGGGGCCAGGTAGTCATGCACCTGTTTGGCGAAAACGAAGAGGCACTCACCCGGCACATCCGGGAAAATGCGGACAGAATTGTTGGATTTTTTAATAAGGCGGAACGGGACCGGCTCGAGGCGTCGATACTCAGCACCTCGTCAACAAGAGAACTTACGGAATTCGTGAAGAAGGAATACCAGTGTTCCATACGGCTTCCGTTCGGATACCAGGTAGCGGATCAGCAGGATGATTTTGTCTGGTTTCGCAAAATCGAACCCGAAATCGACAAGGATGTTTTCATCGCCTTTAAGCCATACGAAAGCGAATACCAGCTGCTGCCCGACAGTCTTATCGCCTGGAGAGATCAGGTCGCACGCAAGTACCTGTACGGCGACCCAGCAAACCCGGTGAGTTTTCTGATCACCGAGAGAGAGATACCTTTCAATCCGGTACGCGGACGTCAGATACAAGTCAACGGCAAGTATGCCATGGAGATCAGGGGACTCTGGAGAACCAATAACAAAAGCATGGGCGGACCTTTCGTTGGCATTTCACTCGTCGACGAGGAACGTGGCCGGCTTTATTATATTGAGGGTTTCACCTACAGTCCCAGTAAAGCCCAGCGCGAGATCATGCGCGAGCTGGAGGCTATCCTGCATACCTTCCTGACCAATGATGACCTGATTGCCACGGAGCCCGGCTGATCCCCAATGATCTGACCTTCGCAGCCATCAAGCGCGCGAGGTGTACGGCCCGGAAAAATACCAGCCGAATCACGAATGAAACATGCTTTGTGCGTTGCAGGGATAGAACATGGATCGGCATAAGGCAGGCATTCAATTTTTCTCAGCACGCAATCGCACCCGGGATCACGAGGCAGAACATCGCACAGCGAGAAATCACAATAGCCGGTAAATCAGGTGAAGTTAGCGCCAGTTCTCTTATCTTTGACGACCTAATAACATTCCCACATGTCCATAAAAATCCGCAGGGAAGATGCCCTGAATTATCATTCGCAGGGGCAGCCGGGGAAAATTGAAGTGGTGCCCACTAAAATGCTGAGCTCACAAATGGATTTGGCCCTTGCCTATTCTCCCGGCGTGGCCGAACCCTGCAAGGAAATTGCCGCCAATCCAGAAGACGTCTACAAATATACCTCAAAAGGAAATCTTGTCGCTGTTATCTCCAATGGCACGGCGGTTCTTGGCCTGGGTAACATTGGTCCCCAGGCTTCGAAGCCGGTGATGGAAGGAAAGGGTGTTTTGTTCAAACGATTTGCAGGCATCGACGTGTTCGATATTGAAATAAGCGAAGAGGATCCCGATGCATTCATCACCATCGTTAAATCGCTTGAACCGACTTTCGGGGCAATCAACCTCGAAGATATCAAGGCGCCCGAGTGTTTCCGGATAGAGGCAGAACTTCGCAGAAAGATGAGCATTCCGATCATGCACGACGACCAGCATGGAACAGCCATCATCTCTGCGGCGGCATTGTTGAATGCGCTCACACTAACGGGCAAGAAGATCGCGGAACTGAAGATTGTCGTTAATGGCGCCGGTGCTGCGGCGGTGAGTTGTACGAAACTGTACATCTGCCTCGGCGCAAAGCCTGAAAATATTATCATGTGCGACAGCAAGGGTGTATTGAATAAAAGCCGTGAAAACCTGGATGAGATCAAGAGCCAATTCGTTACGTCGAAGAATGTTTCCACACTCCAGGAAGCCATGATCGGTGCGGATGTTTTCGTAGGCCTTTCCGTAGCGGATGCCATTACACCCGATGATCTCCGCAACATGGCGGATGATCCCATTGTATTTGCACTGGCCAATCCCAACCCGGAGATCAACTACGATCTGGCGATGAAAACCAGGGACGACATCATTATGGCAACGGGCCGGTCAGATCATCCCAACCAGGTCAACAATGTGCTTGGTTTTCCCTACATCTTCCGCGGTGCGCTTGATGTCCGCGCCAGGGAAATCAATGAAGAAATGAAACTGGCAGCCGTTCACGCGCTTGCTGAACTGGCAAAGGAGCCGGTCTCTGACATTGTTGCAAAAGCCTACGGAATTGTAAAGCTGCAGTTCGGCCGGGATTACCTCATACCCAAGCCCCTTGACCCCCGGTTGATCACGACCATCTCACCGGCTGTTGCTCGGGCGGCTATAAAATCCGGGGTCGCCAAAAATCCCATTACCGACTGGAACGCGTACAACGTCGAACTGCAGCAACGAATCGGAATTGATCAAAAACTGATGTCGCACATCATCGACCGGGCAAAACGGAGCCCGAAGCGGGTGGTCTTTGCGGAAGCTACTCACCACAAGGTGCTCAAGGCCGCCCAGATATTAAAGGATGAACGGATCGCCGACCCGATCCTTTTGGGAAGCAAGAAGGAGATCAAGGCATTAATCAGTGAATTTAATCTTGACCTCGAGGGATGTCCTATTATTTATCCAAGGGCAGAGAAAGAAACCGTAGAGCGTTATGCGAAATTGTTTTATGCCAAGCGGCAAAGAAAGGGAGTAACCTACCAGGATTGTATCCGGCTCATGCGCGAACGCAATCACTTTGGATCCATGATGGTAGAGACCGGCGATGCGGATGCATTGGTCTCCGGACTAACGAAAGATTATCCCAAGACCATTTCGCCCGCCCTGCAGGTTATCGGAGTCGCTAAGGATGTGCGGCGGGTGGCGGGGATGTACATCATTCTGAACAAGAAGAGAACGTTCTTTTTTGCCGACACTACAGTAAATGTTGATCCTACTGCCGAAGAACTTGCCGAGATCATCGATCTCACAGCAAAGGGTGTGAAATTCTTTGATATCGAACCCCGGGTAGCCGTACTTTCTTACTCGAACTTCGGATCCTCCAAGGGGGACATTCCCGAAAAGACGAGGGAGGCAGTACGCCTGGCGCGCGCAAACAGCCCCGACCTGATTGTTGAAGGCGATATCCAGGCTAATGTTGCACTGGACACCGTTATCCAAAAGGAAACCTACCCGTTCAGCGCACTGGCGGAAACGGGCGCCAATACCCTGATCTTCCCGAATCTTGCCTCTGGAAATATTGCGTATAAATTGCTTATGGAAATCGGGGGCGCTGAGGCGATCGGACCAATTCTGTTGGGCATGAAAAAACCGGTGCATATTCTTCAATTAGGAAGTTCGATTCGGGAAATTGTAAATATCGCCGCAATCGCGGTGGTGGACGCCCAATTGCGCGACGACTGAAAAGCCGGCACTGAAGTTTAGAGTACTGTGAATCCGCCTGCCTGCCCGAATGGTCAGCCAGCCAGCTGCCTTTTGAATTCTGTTCCGTTCTAATGATATTACGGCCGTCAAACCCGGTTAAGAAAATTTTTTATGATTGCCTTCCTCGACGGAAAACTGGTTCATCGCGAACCCACTTTTATACAGGTCGATGTCAATGGGGTGGGATACCACCTGCATATTTCCCTGCAGACTTTTGCAGACATCAAAAATCAGGATACCGTCAGGATATACACGCACCTGGCTGTTCGGGAAGATGCACATATACTGTATGGATTCAGCAGCGAATCCGAAAAAAAACTATTTCAACTTTTGATCTCCGTTAACGGAGTAGGTCCGAATACGGCAATTGTCATGCTCTCCTATTTGAACACCAGTGAACTAAAGGCCGCCATTGTTCGTGAAGATGTTGCTGCGTTGCAGGCAGTCAAGGGCATTGGCGGAAAGACGGCACAACGTGTCATCATTGAGTTGAAAGATAAGCTGAGGAAAGAATCGCCGGAAGATGGTCTTACTATTTTAACCGGCTCGCGCAATACGTTACGCCATGAAGCGTTATCTGCCTTGATCACGCTGGGCCTACCAAAATCAGCGGCAGAGAAAAGTGTGGATGCCATCCTGAAAAAATCGGGAAATACCATTACCTTAGAAGATTTAGTTAAGCAAGCACTTAAAAACGCTTAGTACGTTTGAAAGTTGAGAATCCGAAGTATCAGGTTGGCCTTACTTTGAGCCGGATTTGCGTCGCCTGGCTGATCGCTTTTACTATACCATTCGCTGTATCCGCACAACAACAAGACACCACACAGGTTGCACCGGACACGGTTCGCAGCGAACCGTACGAGCCCAGCAGCAGGCCATCGTTCGCGCCAACCGACCGTTACGGTGATCCCTTTTCAAGCACGCCCTACGAAACACCACTGTTTCTGGAGGATCCCAGCAGGCTCGAGCTGGAGATCGATACCGCGCTGAATTATTCGATACGCGAAAAAATAGGGGATGTAGATTACCGACCTGCAACTACCATGTCATTTGAGGAATTCAGACAGTATCAGGAGCGTCAAATGCTGAAAGAGTACTGGCAAACCCGCGCACGTGCACTCGATGGTGAGAGCGCCGTCAGCGGCCGCGGATTTACACCTAAAATTTTCATAAGCCCTGCGCTCGACCGGATCTTCGGCGGAAGTTATATCGAATTGATCCCGCGCGGTTTTGTGACCCTTGATTTTGGCGCCGCCTTCCAGCGCATTAACAACCCGGCCATTCCGATCCGTCAGCAACGCAATGGCGGGTTCGAATTCGATCAGCAAATCAACATGAACGTAACGGGGAAGATCGGCGAAAAACTTTCCGTTATCGCAAATTTCGACAACAACAACTCGTTCGACTTTCAGAATAACATGAAGGTAGAGTATACGGGTTTCAAGGAAGACATCCTGAAAAAACTGGAGATCGGTAACGTCAGCCTGCCGCTCAACAACACGCTGATCCAGGGAGCACAGAACCTCTTCGGCGTGAAAGGACAGATGCAGTTCGGTAAGCTTAACGTCACCGCCATCGCATCAACACAGCGTGGAAAAACCTCTTCCATAGAAATTCCGGGCGGTAACAGCGGACAGGGCAGACCCTTTGAGATCATCGCTTCCAACTACGATGAGAACCGCCATTTTTTCCTGGGCCATTTCTTCCGCGATAACTACCGCAGGTGGATTGCCATCCCGCCGCAAATTACTTCGGGCGTGAACGTTACCCGCGTGGAGGTTTACATCCTGAACCGGAACAATGACACCCAAACATTGCGCAATGTGGTGGGGTTAATGGACCTTGGCGAAGGCACCCGGGTTTATAATCCCAACGTCCAGGGACGGGTACCCGGATCACCCAACACGAACGAAGCAAATGACCTATTCAGTTTTGTCACGGGTTTGAACCGTGCGGATACCATCGATTCCCAACTGGCGGTGAAAGGCCTTGCCAACGGAACGGACTATGAAAAGATCACCGGTGCCCGAAAACTTGCGCCTACTGAATACACCTTTCATTCACAGCTGGGCTACATCAGCCTGACCCGGAAACTTCAGAATGACGAAGCACTCGCAGTCGCTTACGAGTATACCTACAACGGCCGGGTTTTTAAGGTTGGTGAGCTTTCCGAAGACTACAGCAACCTGAAAGACAGCGAAGTGGTGTTCCTGAAGCTGCTGCGGCCGCGGAAAATTGCCATACGCGACCAGCAAAATGTCATCGTCCCCACCTGGGATCTGATGATGAAGAACATATACACCCTGAATGTCAATCAACTTTCTCCCGAAGGATTCCAGTTGCGGGTAATTTACCGCGATGACCGCACCGGCATCGACAATCCGCAGTTGCAGGAAGGCCAGTTTGTGCGCAACCGTCAGTTGATAGAGATATTCGGGCTTGACAAGCTAAATCCCGTAAACGACCCGCAACGCGACGGGAATTTCGATTTTATCGAAGGGATCACTATTGAGACCCAGACCGGACTGATCATTTTTCCTTACCTCGAACCGTTTAGTGAAGCGCTCAAGGAAGCATTCCAACCGGAACCCAACAGGGATTTGCTAATTCAGAAGTATTCGTATGACACGCTCTATCGCACTACCAAAGCAGAGGCGGAGCTCTTCTCCACCAAGAACAAATTCTTCCTGATCGGTCAATACAGCGCGGGCTCTTCAAAGGAGATCCTGATACCGGGGTTCGGCGTCGCGCAAGGGTCCGTGAAAGTCTTCGCCGGTGGAATTCCGCTGATCGAAAATTCGCAGTTCACCGTTGACTATACGTTCGGAAAGGTTACTATCCTTGACGAGAGCATCCTTAATTCCGGGAAAAACATAAGCATCCAGTATGAGCAATCCGATCCGTTCGCATTTCAAACCAGGACGCTGCTGGGTACCAGGTTTGATTATACTGTCAATGATGACATCAATATCGGATCCACTGTACTCTATTATAACGAGCGTCCGCTGATCAGCCGCAATCAGATCGGAACAGAACCGGCCCGAAACCTCATGTATGGTGTTGATTTCAACGTCAACAAGCAGAGCCGCCTCCTGACAAAACTTGTTGATGCAATCCCAATCTTGCAGACCAAAGAACAGTCGTCCGTAAATTTCAGCGGTGAGTTCGCCCAGCTGCTGCCCGGCACCTCCAATGTCATCGACGGGGAAGGTACCGCCTACCTGGACGATTTTGAAAACACGGCCACGCCCTATTCGCTGATGAGTCCGCAAGGATGGAAACTGGCATCCATCCCGCAAACAGAAGACTCGCGTTTCGATCCCAGCAATGGCGCCAACGATGTTGAGGCCGGCTACCGGAGGGCCAAACTGGCCTGGTATATGGTTGACAACCTCTTTTATCGCCAGACCGGCGGTGCTGTTTCAAAGCCTTCAGGTATCCCGGATGAGATATCAAAGCATTATGAACGACCGATACAACCCCAGGAGATCTTTCCCAACCGGAACAGGGAACAGGCTGTCTTTCAGGAGCCGATTTTCGACGTAGCTTACTATCCTGCCGAACGCGGTCCTTACAATTTCAATCCCAATCTCAACAACAACGGTTTTTTTACCAATCCGCGCGAAAATTTCGGCGCCATAACCAACGCCATCCGCACGGAAGTTGACTTTGATAAAGCCAACATTGAGTACGTAGAGTTCTGGATGATGGATCCGTTCATTTCGGGCACAAACGGTCAGATCGATGACGGCATAAATCCGCAAAGGAATAACACCACCGGCGGCAAACTGATATTCCAGTTGGGCAGTATCTCCGAAGATGTTATGCGGGATGGAAAGCATGCCTTTGAAAACGGCCTGCCGGCAGACGGCAACCTGGCGACCGGCGCGATCGAAAACAGCTGGGGGTATGTCACCTCCCAACAATATATTACCAACGCTTTCGACAACTCGTCAGAGGCAAGGTCCAACCAGGACGTTGGCCTGGACGGGATTTCCAATGACGTTGAACTGATAAAATTTGATGATTTCCTGAATTCCACCAGCGGCCTCTCTCCAGCCGCGCAGGACCGGATCCGCCTGGACCCTTCGGCGGATGATTTCAAATACTTCCTTAGTAGTGAATTCGAGGAAAATGCGCAGATCCTTGAACGATACAAGCACTTCAACGGACTGGATGGAAACACTCCCATTTCCGGCAATGACGTGGTGGCCCGGTCGGGTAGCCCGTTTCCCGATAACGAAGACCTCAACGCGGACAATACGCTCAGCGAACTTGAGGAATACTACGAATATGACATCGACCTGCGTAAGGATCAGCTCAGGATCGGAAGCGAATACATAGTGGACAAAATTGACTCTACGATTTACACCGACAGGGTCACCTGGTACCTGTTCCGCATACCCGTTCGGGAGTTTGAGAACAAATTCGGAAACATTAGCGGCTTTAAATCCATCCGGTATGTTCGCATGGTCCTCACCGACTTCGCTGAGCCCGTAGTACTGCGCTTTGCAAATTTCCGGATGATCGGGAGCCGCTGGAGAAGATACAACGGCCAGCTTTGGGAAGCCGGACTGATCGAAACGCCGGAACCAAACCTCGATAATTTCGCGGTATCGGTGGTGAACCTCGAAGACAACGGTGAGGCCGATCTGGAAAGCAACAAGTCGCCGTACAGGATACCCCCCGGCGTTCTTCGCGACAGGGACAATACGTCCACCATCACCCGGTTTCTCAACGAGCAGTCTGTTCAGTTTTGTGTCGATAACCTGCTTGACGGTGACGCGCGAGCTATTTACAAGAACTTTGAAGCCGACCTTTTCAACTACGGGCGGATCAAAATGTTCCTTCATGCCGACAGCGAATCCGAGGACGATGATCTCAGCGCCTTTATCCGCATCGGTACCGACTTCGACCAAAACTATTATGAGATCGAAATACCGCTCAAGGTCAGCCGGATAACCAATCCGGGCAACCCGGATATCCGCGAAGTCTGGCCGGAAGAAAACGAGATCGACCTCGACCTCAACGAGCTCACCGCACTCAAAGTGAGGCGCGACAGGGAAGGGTTTCCCCTCTCGGAGGTCTATGACCGACCCGAACC
>DATBVZ010000189.1:0-5318 GCA_036515095.1 Cyclobacteriaceae bacterium
GGACCAGCTTTTCCGCGACCGGCATTTTCACGCAGTTGTCAATCTCGCCGCCCAGGCCGGTGTACGGTATTCCATCATCAATCCCTATGCCTACCTTGAAAGCAACCTGCACGGGTTTCTGAATGTGCTTGAATCCTGCCGGCATAATTCGGTCGGACACCTTGTCTATGCATCTTCCAGCTCCGTGTACGGCGCCAACAAAAAGATGCCGTTTTCCGTCCATGACAATGTCGATCATCCGGTTTCATTGTATGCCGCGTCCAAAAAGTCAAACGAACTCATGGCGCACACGTATTCCGCGTTGTATAATATCCCTACAACCGGATTGCGCTTCTTTACTGTATACGGCCCATACGGCCGCCCTGACATGGCCCTCTTTATTTTTACTAAGGCTATTCTTGAAGACAAGCCTATTAACATCTATAACTACGGCAAGATGCGGCGGGACTTTACCTATATTGACGATATTGTCGAGGCCATTGCGAGGCTGGTTCCTAAGCCACCATCAGGTAATCCGGACTGGGATGCCATGCGGCCTGATCCG
The DNA here is from genome assembly GCA_036515095.1 of Cyclobacteriaceae bacterium. Taxonomy (GTDB): domain Bacteria; phylum Bacteroidota; class Bacteroidia; order Cytophagales; family Cyclobacteriaceae; genus ZC4RG29. The sequence continues at coordinate 545 of DATBVZ010000189.1, forward strand.
GCTTCCAGTTTCGCTCCGTACCGGGTATACAATATCGGGAATAACCAACCCGTTGAACTGATCCGGTTCATCGAAGTAATTGAAGACAAGCTGGGAAAAAGGGCCGTCAGGAATTTCATGGAAATGCAGGATGGCGATGTGCCCGAAACTTACGCCGATGTTGACGACCTTATGAAAGAAGTCAGTTTCCGCCCCTCCACTCCTATCGAAACGGGGATTGGTAACTTTATTGATTGGTATAAGAGTTATTATAACGTAAAATAAAAATGGATAGAATTGGAATTATCGGCCTGGGATATGTTGGCCTTCCGTTGGCTGTTGAGTTTGGAAAGGTCATGGACGTAGTGGGATTTGATATCAACCAGGAACGAATCGGCGAGCTGAAAAATGGTTTTGACAGAACCGACGAAGTTGACAGGGATGAACTAAAGGGTGCGGCAAAGCTAACCTTTTCTTCCGACCGTAATGACCTCCGGGGTATTTCTATTTTTATCGTCACCGTGCCGACTCCGGTAGATGAATTTAAAAAACCCGATCTTTTTCCCCTTATCAGCGCCAGCGAAACAGTCGGGCAGGTGCTCAAAAAGGGAGACATCGTTATTTACGAATCGACTGTATATCCCGGTTGCACCGAGGAAGTTTGCGTGCCGGTACTCGAACGTGTCAGCGGACTGAAGTTCAATGCTGATTTCTTCTGCGGTTATTCGCCCGAGCGAATCAATCCGGGAGACAAGACACGCCGCGTTAGCACGATCAAAAAAGTCACCAGCGGCAGCACTCCCGAAATTGCGGAGCGAGTCGATCAGCTCTATCAAAAAGTGATCAGGGCCGGAACACATAAGGCCTCCTCACTGAAGGTCGCCGAAGCTGCAAAGGTTATCGAGAACTCCCAGCGGGATATCAATATCGCCTTTGTAAATGAACTGGCGATGATCTTCGAAAGGGTGGGAATAGATACCACTGAAGTGCTCGAGGCAGCGGGAACTAAATGGAATTTCCTCCCTTTCAAGCCGGGGCTGGTTGGAGGCCATTGCATTGGCGTTGATCCCTACTACCTCACGTACAAGGCCGAGGGTCTCGGGTACCGACCTGAAGTGATCCTTTCAGGCCGCAGGATCAATGACAATATGGGTATCCACATTGCTACCTGCGTCGTGAAGCTCATGGCTAAGAAAGACCTCCCCATCAACAAATCGAAGATACTTGTCCTGGGCATTACGTTCAAAGAAAATTGCCCTGACATCCGCAACAGCCGTGTCATCGATGTCATTACGGAACTCAGGAGTTATGGCGCTTCGGTTGACGTTTATGATCCGCGCGCCAATTCCAGGGAAGTTGAGCATGAATATGGCTTAACGCTGCTCAAGTCTCCCGGCCAAAAATATCATGCTATTGTTCTGGCTGTAAGTCACGTGGAATTCGCCTCCCTGAACTGGGAGGCTATCCGTGACGATAACACCGTGGTATACGATGTCAAGGGATTCCTTGACCGTTCTGCGGTTACTGCGCGTCTATAGCTCGCGATTAGTCCACCGATACGATGGAAAAGATCAAAATGGTTGATCTTCACAGTCAGTACCTGAAGATCAAGAAGGATATCGATACCGCTATCCAGGACGTACTGGACTCCACGGCATTCATTCAGGGCCAGGAGGTAAGAGACTTTGAACGGTCGCTGGCCGCGTATTGTAATATTCCGCATGCGATCACCTGCGGCAGTGGAACCGATGCACTCCAGGTAGCGCTAATGGCCCTTGACCTCGATCCCGGCGATGAGGTAATACTCCCGGCTTTTACGTACGCTGCCGCAGCTGAGGTGATCGCGGTGCTCAATCTTCGCCCGGTTTTTATCGATGTTGACGCAGAGACTTTCAACCTCGACGTAAATCAGGTTGAAGAGCACATCACGGTGAAGACAAGGGCCGTAATGCCGGTACACCTGTTTGGCCAATGCGCTGACATGGAACCGCTGATGAACATAGCGGCCATGCACGATCTTTTTGTTATAGAAGACGCCGCCCAGGCACTTGGCGCACCGTATACCTTCTCAAATGGCTCAACAGCCGGCGCAGGATCTATGGGCCGGATAGGATGCACCTCTTTTTTCCCATCCAAGAACCTGGGATGCTTTGGCGACGGGGGCGCCCTCTTAACCAGGGATGCCAGCCTGGCAACAAAACTGAAGATGATCGCCAACCATGGCCAGAGGGAGAAGTATTACCACGACCTGGTGGGGGTGAACAGCAGGCTCGACACCTTGCAGGCGGCTATCCTGAATGTGAAATTATCCCACCTGGATGCATACCTCCAAAGGCGGAGGGAAGTGGCAGCGTATTACGATGAAACCTTTTCCGGGCTTGATCAACTTGTCACACCGCACCGGTCCGGCCGGGCGGGGCATGTCTATAACCAATATACGATACGGGTGGAGCGTCAGCACCGCGATGCGCTCAAGACGTTTCTTCAGGACAGGGGAGTACCCTCTACCATTTATTATCCCCTCCCCCTGCACCTGCAGAATGCATACCGTGAACCCGGATGCCCGGAGGGTACACTGCCGGTTGCAGAAAGTCTGTCGAAAACCGTGCTTTCCCTGCCCATACATACCGAAATAAGTGAGGAACAATTGGATCATATTGCCAACACGGTGAAAGCATTCTTCGACTGACAAAGCCTGCCGTCGATAGTCGCTCAACGGCCCGGTAAAATGGAGGAAGAAATTAAAAGTTACATTTGAAGCAGTACAGCACCCATCGACAAAAATGAAAGGTATTATTCTTGCCGGGGGCTCGGGAACGCGTTTGTATCCCGCCACCAAGGCCGTATCGAAGCAAATTCTTCCGGTTTATGACAAACCCATGATCTACTATCCGCTATCGGCGTTGATGCTGGCCAACATACGGGAGATCCTCATTATCTCCACTCCTCATGACCTTCCCCTGTTCGAACAGCTGCTTGGCAGCGGCTCACAGCTTGGCATCTCCATTAGCTATGCTGTTCAACCTTCGCCGGATGGACTTGCACAGGCATTCTTAATAGGCGCAGAATTCATTGGAGATAGCCCTTGTGCTCTGATCCTTGGGGATAATATCTTCTATGGCTATAATTTTTCCGCATTACTGGAAGAGGCCGCCAGAATTACGGACGGAGCGATGGTTTTTGGGTATTACGTTAATGACCCGGAGCGCTACGGCGTAGTGGAGTTCGATCAAAAAGGAAATGTGGTGTCGCTGGAAGAAAAACCGCGGGACCCTAAATCAAGCTATGCTGTGACGGGATTGTATTTCTATGATCACACCGTAGTAGAAAAAGCACGGAAGGTCAAACCCTCACCGCGGGGCGAACTTGAGATCACCGATCTCAACAAATTGTATCTTGAAGAAAAAAAACTGACTGTCAAATTACTTGGCCGCGGTATGGCCTGGCTCGACACAGGAACACATCAATCGCTACTTAGTGCATCGAATTTTGTAGAATCCATCGAAGAAAGGCAAGGCCTCAAGATTGCGTGTCTTGAGGAGATTGCGTTTCGCAAAGGATACATCACAAGCGAACGGCTGGCCTCTCTCGCCGAGCCCCTGCTGAAGAATTCGTATGGTCAGTACCTGCTGAAGATCCTTAAGGAAAGCGCCTCAAAATTGAAAGACACCTGGTGAATGCTAACAGAATTGCAGCAAATGAAACCCCTGAACGTGCTGGTTACCGGAGCTAATGGCCAGTTAGGCAACGAATTGCGTGCACTGCGCGAACCAACCGGATCGATGCGGTTTACGTTTGTCGATGTTGATGAAATGGATTTCACAAAAGAGAATTCTATCCGCAGCTATTTTGCAGGGAAAAAGTTCGATTTTATTGTCAATACGGCTGCCTATACTGATGTTGAACGGGCTGAAGAAGAAACCGCACTCGCCTATGCCATTAACGCTAGCGCAGTTTCCGTTTTGTCAGACATTTGCCTCAGGAATGCGATCGGGCTTATCCATGTGTCGACCGATTACGTGCTTGACGGCCGGGGAAATAAACCCGTTGACGAAAACGCCAGGCCAAACCCACTCTCGGTATACGGCAAGTCGAAGCTCGAAGGTGAAACTGCCGTGCTGTCCACACTCCCCGGAGCCTTTATCATCCGCACCTCGTGGCTCTACTCTTCATTTGGAAAAAATTTCGTTAAGACCATCGCCCGCCTGGCGGCTGAGCGTGATCACCTTGACGTTATTGCCGACCAGGCAGGATCACCTACCTATGCCCGGGATCTTGCCTATGCGATCGTAAAAATTCTGGATGCCGTTCATAAGGGTCGCAGCAACGTCCCGGGAATATACCACTATGCAAACGAAGGGGTCACTTCCTGGTATGATCTTGCCTGTGCGGTTGTCAGGCATATGGATCTGACCTGTACGGTCCGCCCCATAACAACTGAAGACTATCCCACCCTGGCCACGAGGCCCTGTTACAATGTATTGGACAAGCGCAAGATCAAAACCACCTTTGACATCGCCATACCCAACTGGTATGACTCCATGTTGTCGTGCCTGCAGGAATTGAAAGGGGGGAATTAATTCCAGTCTGGATCGGGACTCCTAAAGACGCCTCCAAAAATTGGAATGAAAGAGCTTCCAGGATAATTTTAGCGCGATCTTGCTACATATGTTTCATCGGAATTTGAATATTGAATCCCTTTTACCCAGAAACAACGAAAAGGCGTAATTTCGGGGCAGTAGAAATCTTACGCCACCGCTTTTATTTACCATGAACGAACAAATGTCCTATTTTG
>DATBVZ010000190.1:0-4210 GCA_036515095.1 Cyclobacteriaceae bacterium
TATTGTAACGGTATTGATGATGGGAGCATTGCAGATCCTGGCGCAAAGCCCGGAGAAGCTGTCCTTTCGCGACGCGGTAAAAATTGGTCTTCAGAATAACGTTACCCTGAATCAGAACAAGAATCGCCTGGCCTATACCCAGATCAACAAAACCTCAACCTTGCTGCAACTCGGGCCTAGCGTCAGAGCCAATGCAAGTGTCTACCGCAACGACGGAAACTCGTTCAACCCGCAGGCGGGAGAAGTAGTGAACGGTGTTATCGATTATGTTAACGGATCAATTGAAGCGGATATGCCGGTGTTCAGCGGTTTACGGCAATTGAATCTGCATCGACAGGCTTCAAGCGAGAATGAAGCGCAATTGCATCTGGTGAATCGCTCAAACCAGGACGTGATACGCGACGTGGCCAATCAGTATTTGACCTGCTTACTCGATCAGCAGCTTGTGGCGATTGATGAAGAGAATGTTGCCGCACAGCAGGTGCAATATGATCAGATCAAGGTGCAGGTTGAACTGGGTACCCGTGCTGAGGCCGACCTGTACAACCAGGAATATCAGTTGAAAAATGCGGAACTGGTGCTTGTGCGCTCCAGGAATAAACTTAAAGATGACAAGGCCATTTTGTCGCAGACCATTCAGATTGATCCCGCGATTCCTTTTGAACTCGAGGAAGTTGATTGGGACGTCAATGCAGCGGTCATGGATACACTCAACCTTGATCAGATGTATTCAACAGCGTTGAACCGGCGAGACGACCTGAAGCAGGCAGAGGAACTCGAAGAGGCGGCACACTTTGGATTCAGCTCCACGAGGAGCCGGTACTTTCCCAGTCTTTATGCCGGCATCAGCTATGGGTCGCGCTACAATTATATCCACGGGCAGGATAACCGATCCTTTGAAGACCAGTTCCGAACGGACAACCGCCAGTTTGGTTACGGTCTCAGCCTGTCCATTCCGATCTATGGCGGACTTCAGCTTCGTTCACAGGCTGCATTATCCCGCGCCGGATACCACAATGCAAAACTGTTGAGTGAAAGCGCCCGCGTGACTGTCAAGACGGACGTGTTGCGCGCCTACCAGAACTTTCGTGATGCTATTGCGAACTATGAGGCTGCTGACGCTCAGTTGCGCGCCGCAGACTTGTCTTACAAGACCGAAAAAGAGCGGTATGATCTCGGTATATCCGATATTGTCCAGCTCGCCGTGGTCAACCAGACTTATATTAAAGCCCAGGGCGACTATCAGAGTTCCCTGTACACCCTGATGTTCCAGCGGCTGATGGTCAGCCATGCCCTCGGCACGTTAAAGGTCGAGGACATCCCCTGAGAGGGGTTAAACACCGCGTTGACGACCCTGTTTCATTCTTTCCGATTTTTCCTATCTTTGCAGCCCGTCCGTGTGGACGGGCCTGCTTCCAAGCCATTTGCAGGGATGTTTTACTAAAAATGCGGCAGTTTGCCCCCCTGACGCATTGTATTTGAGGGGCATTTTATTTATGGCAAAATCTCAAAAACCTGCTGATAACCCCAAGAAATCAGCCGCCGACCTGGAACGTGAAAAAAGCATCAAACGGGTCAAAACCACCAAACCGGAAGAAGAAATAGAAGAAGATGTCGCCTCCGTCGAGGAGGAGATCAAAATGCTGAAGAAAGAGGAGGAAATCGAAACTGAAGCAATACCGGTTGCTGAATTGAAGAAGTCGGTAGCTGAAAAACTTGTGCCGGGTGAATTCGACTGGGATGCATTCGACCGGAAAGGTTTCGGCGAGGGCTATTCCAGGGAGCAGCGCGATGAAATGGAAAAAATGTACTCCGGAACCGTCACTTCCGTGAGTTCAGGGGAGGTTGTTGAAGGCATAGTTGTAGGCATCAACGATCGCGATGTAATATTGAACATCGGGTTCAAGTCTGACGGCCTTGTTCCGCTGGCCGAATTCAAAGACGTGCCCGATCTGAAAATCGGCGATAGAGTTGATCTCTTTATCGAAGAACGTGAGGATGCCATGGGCCAGCTCGTACTGAGCCGCCGGAAGGCAAAACTGGTCAAGGGCTGGGAGAATGTGCAGAAAGCCCTCGACAAAGACGAAGTGATCGAAGGATTTGTGAAGCGCAGAACCAAAGGTGGTCTTATTGTGGATGTGTTTGGTATCGAGGCTTTCCTGCCTGGTTCTCAGATCGATGTCAAGCCTATCCGCGACTTTGACATTTATGTAAACAAAGCCATCGAAGTAAAGGTCGTGAAGATCAACTACTCCAACGATAACGTCGTTGTCTCGCACAAGGTGCTGATTGAAAAAGACCTCGAGGAACAAAAGGTGGCGATCCTCAACAACCTCGACAAGGGTCAGGTGCTGGAAGGAACGATCAAGAACATGACCAACTTCGGTGTGTTCATCGATCTTGGCGGCGTAGACGGCCTGCTTCACATCACCGATATCAGCTGGGGAAGGATCAATCATCCGGACGAGCTGCTTAAGCTTGACCAGGTGGTGAAGGTTGTGGTGCTGGATTTTGATGAAGATAAGAAACGGATCTCATTGGGGATGAAACAGCTCACGCCTCATCCATGGGATTCACTTTCACAGGATATAAAGATCGGCTCGAAGGTGAAGGGCAGAATCGTCAATGTTGCCGACTACGGAGCATTCCTTGAACTTCAACCCGGCGTTGAAGGCCTGATCCACGTATCTGAGATGAGCTGGTCGCAGCACTTGCGCAACCCGCAGGACTTCATGAAAGTCCACGATGTAGTGGAGGCAATAGTGCTGACGCTCGACCGTGATGAAAGGAAGATGTCATTGGGTATTAAGCAACTGACTGAAGACCCGTGGACACGGCAGGATGTTCTCAGCAAGTATGCTGTGGGCACACGCCACAAAGGGATTGTACGCAACCTTACGAACTTCGGGCTGTTCATTGAACTTGAAGAAGGGATCGATGGTCTCGTTCACGTATCGGACCTGAGCTGGACGAAAAAGATTAAGCATCCTTCCGAGTTCGTGAAGGTAGGCGATGAAATGGAAGTGGTGGTGCTGGAACTCGATGCGGCAAACCGCCGGCTTGCGCTCAGTCACAAGCATCTTGAGGAAAACCCATGGGATACTTTTGAGACCATATTCACCGTGGGTTCGGTGCATAAATGCACGATCATCAACAAGAATGACAAGGGCGCTATTCTTGAGCTGCCGTACGGGATTGAAGGCTTCTGTGCAGCAAGGAACCTGGCGAAAGAGAATAACGAAAAAACCGAAATCGGAGAATCGCTCGACTTCAAGGTTCTTGAGTTTTCCAAGGACGACCGTCGCATTGTGTTGTCGCATAAGGCGACGTGGTCCGCCGATGAAGACAGGAATGTCGCCGCCGCAAAGAAGAAGGTTCCGTCAAAGAGTAAGGCTATTGAGAATATCAACCAGCAGACGGAGAGGTCTACCCTGGGTGACCTTGAAGCCCTGAGCGCGTTGAAAGAAAAAATGTCCGGTCCGCAGGAAGGCGGGGAACCCAAAGCAGAATAGGTTTACCGGAATACAAAGGGCAAAAGGTGGTCTGTGACCACCTTTTGTTTTTGTCTGCAATTGCATTAAAGGCCCGATTTCTTAGTTTTGTTGCAAATTTTAGTGACAGCCGACAGTATTGTGCTCATGGTCGCTTGAGATTACAGGGCGCTGTGGCCGAGTGGCTAGGCAGAGGTCTGCAAAACCTTCTACAGCGGTTCGAATCCGCTCAGCGCCTCGAATGAGAAGACACCGTGAATAACGGTGTCTTTTTTATTGTTGCCGTGAGATCATGTAAATGAATCGGAAAATTATGTAACGTTTGCCGTCCGGACGCATCCATCTTTGTAGTAGAAACATGAGGAAGCAGCCATGAAACATACCTATATAATTTCCGGGATGAGTTGCGAGGGGTGCCGCTCAAAGGTTGAAAGCACGCTCAGGCGTGTGGAAGGAGTAACGGGCGTTTCCGTCGACCTGCAGAAAGGGGAGGCATCAATAAAGATGTCGTCGCATATTCCGTTGGAGAAGTTTCAGGAGGCTATGAAGAATGCGGGCGGACATTATGGCATTTCATTACCGGGTAAGCCAGGTAAAATGCACATGGACCACGACCATCACAGCCAACCCAAAGACCACCAGGTAGCTCCCGCACAAAAACCACAAGGCGGAAGCTCCGGAGTGTATTACTGTCCCATGCACTGTGAGGGTGACAAAAC
>DATBVZ010000191.1:0-4487 GCA_036515095.1 Cyclobacteriaceae bacterium
CTCCTGGGTGTTCGGCGGCGAGACCTGGCCTGAACCAACATGGCCTTTGCAGCAGGTAGAGGAAGCCGAGTTTCGATGGGAAAGCCCGGTTCTCCGGGAACACTACCGCCATAAATTGCGCGAATGGGGAATATCGCCGGATATGCCCTGGAACAAAGAACGATTAAAGCTTCAACTCATCGATCCGTGGGTAAGACTTCAGCAACAGGGTGTTGGTGTTCATGTCGGTGAATTTGGCGCATACAACAAGACACCGCATAAGGTTGTGCTCGCCTGGTTCCGCGATATGCTTTCCCTGTGGAAAGATGTTGGCTGGGGGTGGGCGATGTGGAACCTGCGCGGTGGATTTGGAATATTGGACAGCAACCGGGAAGATGTGAAATACGAAGATTACAACGGTCACAAACTCGACCGCGAAATGCTGGAGTTGTTGAAGGAATTCTAACCGGCCTTCCGATGGCAGTCACAATCACAATAGTTCATTGACCAATATCCAGATTCCCAGGGTGAGGGTTATCCAGCCCAACGATTTTTGCAGCGGTTGTGCCGGGACGATTTTGTTGGACAGGATACCCAGGCACACTCCGGCAATGGAAAGTGCTGTAATCGATAACAAAAAAGTCCAGTTAATGGCGTAGTTCAGAAGGTCTCCCAGAAAACCCAGCAAGGAATTGAGCGCGATGACAAAAAGAGTAGTTCCAACTGCGCTTTCAAAGGGAATACGAGCGAACACAACCAACGCGGGAAGTATAAGAAATCCTCCGCCGACGCCGAGCAATCCGGCAAGAACCCCTGTGATCAATCCCATGGGAATAAGTACGTTGGTTTTCAAAGGTCCCCGTATGCCTCCGGATGTCCTTCCGTTCAGGATCGTCCTGACGGAAACGACTATGATCACAAAGGCAAGGATTCCCAGCAGCAAGCCCCTCTTTGTCAATTGGAAGGTTCCCACATGCAGGATGAGATCGGGAATCGCACCCACCACCCATTTACGGGTGGAGAAGGCAGCAATAATTGAGGGGACAGCGAATGTCAACCCTGCCCCCACATCAACCAGACTTTCTTTTTGTTTCAAAACCGTGCCCACCATGCTGGTAATACCCACGACGAAGAGTGAATAGGCAGATGCCATTACCACATCCAACGAAAAGAGGTATACCAGGATTGGAACAGAAAGGATGGAACCACCGCCACCTGTTATTCCCAGCATTATCCCCACACCAACGAGCGCCAGATATCCAGCTATTTCCATACAATCAGAATTATATTAAAAGCAAAGAGGGGGAGTTTCAATCCCGAACTCCATGAACGATTCCCCTTACAGGTTGGCTCCGATGGTTTAGCCGCCGGCGTAACAATAAGCGAAACCATGCTCCTGGGCGCGGCCCACTGCCCACACACCGGAGGGCACGATCTGAATGTGCTTTAAGACACCACTCACCCAATCCTTCTTCACATCTTCCGGATTAAGCCCGGCACTCTTTGCTGCCATCTGACTGTAAACCGTCAAAGCCATATCACATACACATACCATCACCCCGCGTTCCTGAAGCCCCTTTATTCCATCGATACCCGGAAATGGGAAGTCGCCCTCTCCGGGTATGTAGTACGGATTACGGATCGCAGGGGCTTTTGTTGTATTATCAGTAACCTTGAACATCTCCCCAAACTTATATTTTTGCCACAACCGGTCCTCCATGGCAAAAGGAATGGCATTGTGGCGAAGGACTAACATTGCTGTCATGTCATTGTCCGGTGTTCCTGTATTGTTGTTGGTAAGATAGAAAACCCACGACCAGATGATGGGTAATCCTTCATGCGGTTCGGTGGCATCATAGATGATGCGGTGCTTCCCCTTGGCTTTTTTGAACCATTCGTCCGCATTCTCCGATGATCCGGCAGAACCGGCGCCCCTTGCCGCAAAAGGAACGGAAAAGGATGAAATGCCTATCGCGGTGCCGGCAACCATCTGACCAATAAACTTTCTCCTCGAGTTGTCTTTTTCTGAATTGTTCATCATTACTTGTGTTTTGTGAGACCTGAGATAAAATCGAGCTCCCTGAAATCAGGGATAGCAAATTTTTTTTGATACTTGAGGCCAAAATTAAAGGATCCCGGCCTCATCGAATTTTCTCAGTAGTCTTAAAAATTTGCTCACACGTTTATTTTGAGGCAACTAAAGTTTCATTTTTCCGTAGAGAAACAAGAATCATTTACAATCATTCTACGGTACGTCACCGATACCTAAGCGTGGATAGTGCTTAACTTTTATGACTATATAACCCATGGCAACCACTTCAGGAAGTTTGAAGTAGATGATCTTCTTTTCGTTGAATACAAATGCCTGATACCGGATAGCCGGGTCGGCTACTGGACGCACAATAACTATTTTGAATATATCATTGGCGGCAGAAAGAAATGGACGCTTGGCGAGAAAGTGTACGAAGGAGATGCCGGCGATGCATTCTTCGTCAGGCAGGGAGCTTACGTTGCACAGAAGTTTTATGAAGAGGACTTTTGTTCACTGGTCATCTTTATTCCCGACCACTTCATCAGAACCGTCCTGAACAAATACCCGGCAACGTATTTTTCAGAGACAAGGAAATCGGTCTCCACAGGGGAGCCCATCATGAGATTGTCGGCTGATGAAGCGCTGTCCGCCTATTTCCATTCCGTACTCAGCTACTTCCGGAAGCCGGTCTCTCCTCCCCGCGAGTTGCTGAGCATCAAATTTGAAGAGTTGATCCTGAATATATTGGCGGATCCACAGAACAAGGAACTCGCAGCGCACTTCAGGAGTGTTCACCATAACGGAAAAGTTCCTATAAGGACCATAATGGAAACGTTCTTTACGAACAACATGAGCCTTGATGAGTATGCACGGCTTTGCGCCCGAAGTCTTTCAGCATTTAAGTCGGAATTCGTTGAGATCTACGGAACCTCACCGGGGAAATGGCTTACTTCAAGGCGGCTTGAATACGCTAAGTTGTTGATCGAGACCACCGATGAACCGGTCAGCGAGGTTTCGTTCCGCAGCGGATTCAGGAATACGTCTCACTTTGTCCGGATCTTCAAGGACACGTACGGCAAACCGCCGCTGCAGTATCGTCAGAACCGCTATGCGTACAGCCTCTAACGGGTGCGTACGGGCTGCCGATGTATACCGATAAGCCGAAATCGATTAAGAGCAACCCAGGCCACGTTATTGGACTGTCTCCTGAGGTCCGATCGAATGGCCGGGATTCATGGGACTATGATCCTGGGGTTCCTAAACAAGTAATCGGGAAGGGAAAGTTGAATGAAAGGTACGGTAACCAGGCAGTCAGTCTTTTTTGTATACGACAGGCCCGACATCATTTTCAACCGGCTCCAGGCTATGCAGGTATACCCAGAGCGCTCCAAGATCCTCATCGGACATCCTGGAGAAAGGACCCCAATCCATGGGCGAGTGCATAATTATTCTGCCGTGCCTGAACCGGTTGATCCATTCGTCGAGCGACTTGAATTTTGAAAGGGCACTGTTAGGATGCGGGGTAATATTCGGTGATCGGGTCCATAGATCGGGGTCTACACCCAATGCCAGATGAAGCTCAGGGAAGGGCTCGAATTCCATCCCTCCGGCGTACTCGGGACCAACGGGTTCAAATGTCATCTGATCACGCCGGGTATGGCATCCGACGCAGTTAGCCACGTACCTGGCAAGATACTCACCCCGTTCTGCAGTAGGTAGCATGGATGGCGCCAGGGTCGGTGGAGCTGGATTTTCCACAGGCTTAAAAAATGGAGCCAGCACACGAACCGTTTTTCCTACGAACGTCCAGCGTGGCGTTGGCACCGGATTGTGTACGGGCTTCAACGATCTTAGGTAAGATACTATGGCAACGAGATCTTCATCGGCCATATTCCAGAAAGGCATCATGAGGGAAAGGGTTGCTGTACCATCAGGTTTTACCGCATGACGCATCATTCTGAACAACTGCCCATCGGTATAACGTCCGATTCCCGTTTGACGATCCGGCGTAATGTTGGGCGCAAACACATTCCCGAGCGGACCAAGCGGAAGCATCACCCCTCCTTTGAGGGGAACGTCCTCACCTTGCTCTGTCCGTATCAGATCCTCAATACCTGACACATGACAATTCGAGCAGTGTGCAGGTCCGTGAACGAGATACTTACCTTTGGCTATAACTGCCGAGTCGCTGCTGATCGAGAGATTGACCAGAGGTATGTCATACTCTTTGTCCCAGAAAGTATGAACATATAGGGTGAATCCGATCGTCAGGATAACAATCAGAATTACTACAACCAATAACAATCTTTTGAGTAACCTCATCTCAATAAACTATAACTATAGAGTAAATTCCGGCATGTATACTTTTTGCATATGCTCATTTGTCATACGGGTATTTATATTCGGATCTACACCCCAGGACACGACCCAATACAGACAAGACGCTCAGAACAATCTTTTGAACCAGAAGCGGCGG
>DATBVZ010000192.1:0-14558 GCA_036515095.1 Cyclobacteriaceae bacterium
ATGATCATGAGCACTGCGAATATCCCCAGCAGAAGTATGCGCTTGGTAAATGCATAGCCATCCGTTTGAAAGATAACATCCGGGATCGCCGGTACGATCCATTTGCGGGTGGCAAAGATTGCAAGAATTGACGGAATGCCGAATACAATACCGGTCTGCAGACTCACGCGATTATCCCTGTACTTCGGAACTGCACCCGCAAGACTGGTAACCCCTACAATAAAGAGCGAATAAGCAGACGCGGTAACGACGTCCACGTGGAACAGGTAAACCAGTATGGGGATTGAAAGAATAGAGCCACCTCCGCCCATGACACCCAGAATGACGCCGATACAGATGGAAGCTATATACCCTAGTATCTCCATTAATGAGGATTGTTTCCGGAAGCTGCACGAAGGCGAAAGCCCTGTTTCACAGGCGGCTGTAGTCAACGATAAATGCGTCCGGGAATTTACCGCGCACATCTTCCCGGAACTGTTCTGCTTTTGACCGGGAAGCGAAGTGGCCAAGAATAAGTCCGTAATATTTTATGCCATTCAATACTTTTACCTGCACGGTAACCTCGCGCTGGTATGAGTTCTTGAGATTATCAGCAAGTCTCATGAGATTGACCAGTTCCTGATAGGTTCCGATCTGGATGCCAAATCCTTTTGGATTCACGCGGTTGATCGCAAAGCCGTAAAATTCCTTTTCATCCACCAAGACATTGTCTACTACGCGGATGGGTTCACTGGACTTACCATCCCCTGGATCGATCACTTCAAGCTGAACGTCAGCCAGCCCCTGATTCACGAATCCCAGGGCTTCCGCCGCTGATCGGGAAAGATCGATAATCCTGCCTTCCACCCAGGGCCCGCGGTCGTTTATGACCACTTCTACAGACCGGTGGTTGTGCGTGTGGGTCACTTTGACTTTGGTACCAAAAGGCAGCGTCTTGTGTGCTCCCGTGAGTTTGTTATGCCTGTATTTTTCTCCGCTGGCGGTTGGGCGCCCATCAAATTTATCAGCGTAGAACGAAGCCTTGCCGGTCTGGATCTGTGCGAACGATGCTGCACTGAGTATCAGAACGAGGGCCGTAACAAAGAATTTTGACATGACAGTGAAAATTAAGGCCAAAAATAAGAAAAGCCCGGCAGCTTGAAACACGGGGAATGCACAAAGGGAGATCCTTACTTTTCTTTTAATTTCTGCCTCTTTGCTTTGAGGGTAAATAACGTTAGCTTTGCCCGGCAAATAATGATTCCTAAAGTTATTTGCCATGCCACTCGATACTTCCAAATTCCTTTTTGAAGCGCTTACATACGATGATGTGCTTCTGGTTCCCGCCTACTCAGAGGTTCTCCCCCGTGAAACGGACACAACAAGCCGGCTGACAGAGAATATTACATTGAATATTCCGATCGTTTCCGCGGCAATGGACACCGTTACCGAATCCGATCTGGCCATTAGCATGGCATTGGAAGGGGGTTTGGGATTCATTCATAAGAGCATGAAAATTGAAGAGCAGGCGGAGCATGTACGCAAGGTGAAGCGATCACAAAGCGGGTTGATCCTGGATCCGATCACGCTGAACATCAAGAGCAAGTTGAGGGATGCGGAAAAGATAATGAGGGAATTCAAGATCGGGGGGATCCCCGTTGTGGATGAGGAAGGCAAATTAATCGGCATCATTACGAACCGTGATCTCCGTTTTCAGAAGGACCTGGGCGTTCCCGTGGAAAAGATTATGACAAAGGAAAATCTGATAACGGCTCAGGATGGGATCACCATGGATAAAGCGGAAAGCATCCTCAAAGAGTACAAAATCGAGAAGCTTCCCGTGGTGAACAAGAAGGGCAAGCTTACCGGCCTCATCACCTATAAGGATATTCAAAAGAAAAAGAACAAACCCAATGCCTGCCAGGATCAGTTTGGCCGTCTGCGTGTCGGGGCTGCCGTAGGGGTGACGCCCGATATCCTGGACCGAATCGAGGCGTTAAAGTCGGCGGGTGTGGATGTGATCAGCATAGACACGGCGCATGGGCATTCCAAAGGGGTAATAGATTCGGCGAAATTGGTAAGGAAGAAATTCCCCGACCTCGACCTGATTGTTGGCAATATTGCCACTGCAGAAGGCGCAAGGGCGCTGGCGAAAGCAGGGGCCAATGCCGTGAAAGTAGGTGTCGGGCCCGGGAGCATCTGCACCACAAGGGTAGTGGCAGGTGTCGGGTTGCCCCAGCTTTCGGCGGTTTACGAATGCGCCAGGGCATTGAAGGAGTCCGGCACCGCTGTTATCGCCGATGGGGGAATTCGGTTTTCCGGGGACATTGTGAAGGCCATTGCTGCGGGCGCCGATTGTGTGATGGTGGGCTCGTTGTTGGCGGGGACGGAGGAAGCGCCGGGGGAAATGATCATTTACGAAGGCAGAAAGTTCAAATCATACCGCGGCATGGGCTCCATAGAGGCGATGGAAGAAGGATCAAAGGACCGGTATTTTCAGGATGTGGAGGACGATATCAAGAAGCTGGTTCCTGAAGGCATTTCGGGCAGGGTTCCCTTCAAAGGACTTGTTTCTGAGGTTTTGTATCAGCTTACAGGCGGTCTGCGGGCGGGTATGGGCTACTGCGGGGCGAAAAACATAGAAAAACTCAAGCAAAGCAAGTTTGTCAAGATCACGGCGGCGGGTGTCGCAGAAGGTCATCCGCACGATGTCACAATCACCCGGGAAGCCCCCAATTACAGCCGCAAGTAACTCCAAAATGGCATAACCGGTCCGATCCGGAGTATACATAATCTTGCGTATTATGCCTATACTTGTAGCCCAATCCGAGAGCCCTGTCTAACGGCATGAAATTGAACTGATTCCTGTTTCGGGATCTCACACGAGGGCGTTACAAGAAGCGCCTGTCGGGTGAAGGATTGGTTTTACTTTTTGTAACCCGGGCAAACGGAAGTACCGCATGCGTGCCAAGGCCATGATACGTCTGCTATTTACCATGGGGGCCATAACCTGGCTGGGATTGGTATTTACGGATATTTCCATCCTGTTCAGCACGGTAAATAACATCGAGCCCGATATTCCGACCTGGCTTCCCAAGTTATTGCTGAACCTGTTCATCCTTTCTCTTTTTTACTACTACAAGCTAAAGATCGAACGCGATGAGGTTCTCAATTTTATCGATCTTCTGTGGCGTGTATTTGCTACAGGGCTGATCGCTACCGTAATCTCCCTCGCCCTCCGGCTCGTCAGCTACCTGCTGGGAAACACCAAACTCACGGGCCATGTCGTCTATATCGACCTGATATACCTGATCAATGTGGGATTGATGATCAGTTTTCTTACCATGGCATTTACTGCCTGGAAGCGACTGATACTCTATCAGAAATCGAAGTGGCTGTTGCGGTTCTGGTCGTTCTTCGAGTATGGACTGCTGATCTCGCTGCTCTACAATGCCTTCAACTTCCCCTACGTGGAAAGTGTTTACATAACCCTGTTTGTTGCATTCCTTATCGCCGGGTTGGTTTTGTCGGGAAACATGAAGTGGGTAGCCTACCTGAATTTCAGGCAGAAGTGGACAGGCCTGTTGTTGCTGCTCCTTACGATCTTCTATCTGCTGTATGGATTTTATACCAACAGCTCATATGCCTCAACCATTTCTTCAACCTCTGCGAACTTTGCCGACTACAGGTATCATATTTTCATCATGTCGCTGATCGCGTTCGTAACCATTTACAGTATTTTCTCCTTTCTGGTAATCCTTTTTAATCTTCCCACGACCTCGGTATTTGAACAGAAACTGGAGGAAGTAGTGAATTTTCAACGCATCAGTCAGTCGATACAGACGGAACAAAGCGAGGAAAGCGTCTATAATATTTTACTGGAAACCTCCGTGAGTACCGTGTTTGCGGACGCAGCCTGGCTTGAAATAAGCACCAGCGAGAAGAAACTCTACACGTACAACATTACCGAGAAAGAGGCAAGGGATATCATTGAGCACCTGAGTCATCAGCCAGTAAGGGGAATCCTCGATCAGGGGACCGACAAGACAAGAAACCTGTCGAAATACCTTGCAACCCTGAAGAGTTCAAGGTTCAGATCCATCCTGGCGTTCCCCATCTATGTGAAAAATGAGAACATCGGCATGCTGGCGCTGCTTAAGGAATTGCCGGAAGGTTTCAACCGCGAGATGACAAAAATCGTGTCCGCATTTTCCAACCAGGCGGGCATTTCCATTGAGAACTTCCGGTTGATGGAGGAGGCGCTCCAGAACGAGCGTTACAAGGAGGAATTAAAGATTGCAAAAACGGTTCAGAAGAGCCTGCTGCCCGAGATACTGGAAAGGGATGAGGAGTTTGAGATCGCTGCCTTCTCAGAATCAGCGGATGAAGTGGGGGGTGATTACTACGACACCCTTCGGATCAGCGGGGAAATGGTGGCGCTTATCATTGCCGACGTTTCCGGCAAAGGAACTACCGCGGCGTTCCATATGTCTCAGATGAAGGGGATATTCCATAGCCTGGCGCAGGATTGTATTGAACCGTCGGAATTCATGGCCCGAGCGAATCAGGCGCTTGTCAATTGCCTGGAGCGGGGATCCTTCATTTCGGCCATTATTTTCCTTATCAATACGAAAACCAAGCTGATCCGCTATTCACGGGCGGGCCATTGTCCTGTACTGTACTATAAGGCCGCCTCCGATACGGTGGAATATTTCAAGGATAAGGGGGTGGCGCTGGGAATGGTCAGGAACAGCTCGTACCGCAATTTTATGCAGACTTCGGAATTTGCCTTCGCGAAGGGCGATGTGATGGTATTGTATACGGATGGCATTACCGAAGCAAAAAATGCGAAAGGTGAAGAATTCGGGTATATCAGGCTGTCAGACATCCTTGAAACGGCCAAAAAACTGTCGTCCAGAGAGATCCAGGACCACATTATTTCGTCGCTTTACCAGTTTTCCGAGTCGGAAAGCCTGGATGACGACTACACCACCATGATTGTAAAATTCAATTAAAGGAACATTACAGCATAAAACTCGTTAAAAATCATGATCCACATCAAAAGATTACAGGAAGATGGAGCCGACGTCATCGCAATAATCGGTGAAATTGATGCCAGTTCTTCCATCGAGCTGGATTTGGCCATAGCCAAAAGCGTGGGGGAAGGATATGTGAAGATCCTCGTGGACTGCAGTGCGCTCGAATATATTTCTTCAGCAGGGCTGGGTGTTTTTATGTCTTATATCGATGAGTTCAAAGACAAAAAAATATCCATGGTGCTTTATGGATTGAGCGATAAGGTCGCCAATACCTTTCAGATATTGGGACTGAATGAACTGCTCCATATAGCAAAAGATAAGTCTGAGGCAAAGGCAATTATCAATGAATTACAAGTATAAAGTTGGATGCAGCATCGAGAATCTGAAGGGCGTCCGCGATTTTATCCGGAAGTCCCTGAAGGCTCATCATGTTCCTGATCTCGAGATCAGCGAGATGGTGCTTGCCCTGGACGAGATGTGCTCCAACCTGATGATCCATGCGCATCAGTGCAACGCCAATGACCTTTTTGAACTGCGAATCATTGTGGAGAAAGACAAGCCTGTCGTATTTGAACTGGTGGATGACGGAACGGTTTTTGATATCAACGAGTTTGCCGAGCCGAGCATTGACAATATTGTTCACGAAAAAAGAAAGGGGGGTCTTGGAATACGGCTGGTCAAATCCATTATGGACAAGATAGAATACCAGGCAGCAAAGGGGCAAAACGTTTGCAGGCTCACCAAGAGCGTACATTTCAAGTGATCCCCACGAATTATCCCAACATGTTGAGAGCACTGTGCATTCTTCTCATGAGCGGCTGCGTGGCAGTTGCTTTTGGGCAGGGCAAGAAGAGAAGACAAAAAGAACCGCTTATCCTGGTTGAAATCAATGGCAGAAAGATCCCGTCCGATGAGTTTGTTTACCTGTATAACAAGAATCACCAGTCCAAACCCAATGAATACTCCGCTTCGGATATTAATGAATACCTCGACCTGTTTGTCAAGTTCAAGTTAAAGGTCGAAGAGGCCCGGCAGCGCGGAATGGATACTACTTCTGCCTTTCTTACGGAATACAATTCGTACCGGAATGAACTCATCAAACCCTATTTGCCCGATAATGCGATCATGGACAGCCTGGTGGTACAGGCTTATGATCGTATGAAACAGGAAATTCGTGCATCGCATCTCCTTATCAGTGTGAAGAATGACGCTACCCCCGCGGACACACTGAAGGCTTATAACAGGGCGCTGGAATTAAAGGAACGAATATACAAGGGGGAAGACCTCGGAAGGCTTGCAGCGGAATTCAGCGGGGATCCTTCAGCAAAGACAAACCACGGTGACCTGGGATTTTTCACAGCCCTCCAAATGGTCTATCCGTTTGAGACCGCTGCCTATGACACGCCGGTCGGACAACTTGCGGGACCGGTACGCACCCAGTTTGGATACCACATCATTAAAGTCACCGATCGCCAGCCCGCGCGCGGAGAGGTAGAAGTCTCACATATCATGCTGCGAACAGGAAGCGACAAGGATGAAAATGAGATCCGCAATAAGATCTTTAGTGTATATGATCAGCTGACGGCGGGCGCATCCTGGGATGAGTTATGCCGGCAGTATTCCGAAGACGCAAATTCCACGGATCAGAACGGGCGGCTTCGTGCCTTTGGGGTAGGCGCAATGGCATCCGTACCTGAGTTTGAAAAGGTAGCGTTTTCCCTTCGCCCCGGCGACATTTCAGATCCGTTCAGGACGGATTTTGGGTGGCACGTCCTGCGCGTGGAAAAGAAAATCCTTCTCCCAGCCTTTGAAGAACTAAAACCACAGCTAAAAAACCGGATTGCCGGTGACGGGCGCTTCGCGAAATCCCGGAGCCTCTGGATCGAAAAACTGAAAGAGGAATACGAATTCCGGGAGGTGCAGGAAATTAAGGACCGTTTGCTTGGCTTGGCGGATTCGGTAGTGGTCAAGGGTACCTGGAAACCGGGTGCGCTTGCCCCAATTGCATCGCAGACTGTTTTCTCCCTGAATGGCGTTTCCTATCCGGTAACTGAATTTGGGAATTATGTCCGGAAGC
This sequence comes from Cyclobacteriaceae bacterium, assembly GCA_036515095.1. Classification (GTDB taxonomy): domain Bacteria; phylum Bacteroidota; class Bacteroidia; order Cytophagales; family Cyclobacteriaceae; genus ZC4RG29. The sequence goes on from DATBVZ010000192.1 coordinate 7,096, forward strand.
AACGGTTGCCGGTATCTGAAAAGCCGCGCGAAGTTCTGAAGCGGCTTTACGATCACTATGTAGAGGAAAAGTTGCTGGACCTGGCCGGCAGGAAAATCGTGAGGGATTTTCCCGAATTCAGCATGCTGGCCAATGAATATTACGAAGGTATCCTGCTTTTTGATATTATGGAGAAGGAAGTCTGGAACCGTGCGGCAGCCGACACGGCAGGTCAGGTAAACTACTTCATGCAGAACCGGTCCCGCTATGTTGCCGGTGAGCGGGCAAACGCAACTTTTTATTCTTCGCCCGACTCTATGATCCTGGGACCGCTAATCCGGTATGCCCAGGAAGGCGATACGGCGGCAGTGGAGAATTATACTGAAGGAAAGGGAATTAAGCGGGAATCGGGCATTTTCGAAAGGGACGACAGGCCAATTTTGAAGGCTATTGACTGGTCTCCAGGGCCTCATTCGGCTGAAAATAGCGGAATGTATTACCTTGCGTGGATTCACCAAATACTGCCACCCGGCGAAAAATCGTTGGAGGAAGCAAGGGCATCGTTAATTACGGATTATCAGCAAGCGCTGGAAGCCGCATGGATCCGCCAACTGCAGGAAAAGTATCCGGTTAAAATAAATGAGAAAGCGAGACATTACGTATTGGATCAACTTCAGAAACGCTAGTATTGTTTGTATCGGACTCTTAAGTCTTTCCTGCGAATGGATCAGCCGTCAGCGGGCCATTGACGATGAGGGAAGGATACCCGTGGCCCGGGTGAATAATACCTTTCTCTACAAGGACGAACTGGCAGGGATTGTTTCCCACGAAACCTCCAGCGAGGACAGCGTAAGCAGAATACATTCGTACGTCAATAGCTGGATCAGAAAACAACTGCTGATCCAGGAGGCTACCCGGAAAATTGACATAAACGAGGCGGCAGTGGAGCGAAAGATCCTTGATTACCGGTACAGCATTATTGCCTATGAATATCAGACCTCGTACATCAAGCAGAACCTGGATACCGTAGTGTCGGATCAGATCATTGAAGCATATTATAAAGACAACATCGACAATTTTATCCTGAAGCAGAATATCGTCAAGGCTACTTACATCAAGGTTCCGAAAAGTGCGCCACGGACGCAAAGGATCAAGGAGCTGATTTTCTCCGAAGTGGCGAACGACATCAATGAGCTGAAATCGTACTGCCTCAGTTTTTCGGCTGCCTATCACCTCGCGGATTCCTCGTGGATCTCATTTGACGAACTGGTGCGGGGTTCGCCGCTGATTGAAATACCAAACAAAATTCAGTTCCTGAAATCGAATCCCTACCATGAAAGTTCAGACGGCAATTACCTTTACTTTCTGAAGGTGGAGGAATACCGTATCTCTGACAACGTTTCCCCGCTTGAGTTTGTCAATGACGAGATCAGGAACATCATACTGAACAAGCGGAAAGTTGAGCTGGCAAAGCAATTGGAAGATGAGGTTTACGCCGAGGCGGAAAGTAAAAAGGATTTTGAAATATACTAATATACGGTTTATGCAAAGGTTATGGAAAGTGTGGGTTTTCTTGTTGCTGTGCGCCGGCGTTTATGCTCCGTCAAATGCACAGGATGACACGTATGTAGTTGATGAGATCATTGCCAAGGTCGATAATTATATTGTTCTGAAATCAGAACTTGACCGCGCCTACCAGGAGTACATTGCCAACGGTGGGGCTGCCAGCGAAGAAACACGCTGCCAGTTTCTGGCCCTGCTCATTCGCAATAAACTCATGATGGCAAAAGCGGAGATCGATTCCGTGGTTGTCCTGGATGAAGAAGTGGACCTCAACACCCAAAATCGCATCGCTATGATCTTATCGCAGTCCGGCAATTCGGCCGAACAGCTTGAAGCCATTTATGGAAAATCCATGGACCAGATCCGGCTGGAATTGAGGGACCAGATCAAAGAACAAATGGTGGTAAGGGAAATGGAAAGCACGATCTCGGCTGATCTTGCAGTAACTCCTTCCGAGGTAAAGCGCTTTTTCAGCAAGATTCCCGCGGATTCCCTTCCTTACTTTTCTGCTGAGGTGGAAGTTGCCCAGATCGTGCGAAAGGCAAGCGTTAACGACCAGCAAAAGGAGCAAACGCGCAGGGAGCTGATTGACATCAGGGACAAAATAATGAAGGGGGAGGATTTTGGTGAATTGGCCAAGCGTCATTCGGATGATCCCAGTGTAACCTACAATGGAGGGGATATGGGCTGGGTTGGCCGGGGCCAGATGGTTCCCGAGTTTGAGGCCACGGCCTTCAGGCTGAAACAAAATGAGATATCCCAACCGTTCGAAACCGAATATGGCTTTCATATACTCCAGTTATTGGACCGCCGGGGTAACGAATACCACTCCAGGCATATTCTGATATCGCCTACGCCGTCTGAGGAAGATGTCGAGGATGCAAAGCATTTTTTGGATAGTATTAGAACGCTTATCGTCAACGACAGCATCACCTTTGAAAAGGCGGCGAAGGAATTTTCGGATGACATCGCCACGAAAGGAAACGGAGGATATTTTACCGACAGCGACGGGGGCACCCGGATTCCCGTGGAGGAACTTGATCCCGTCGTATTCTTCAAGATTGACTCGATGCTGGCGGGTAACGTATCGAACCCGATCGTATACCGGACCGATGACGGTAAGAACGCGGCGCGGATCCTCTACTATAAATCCAGAGTGGGCCCTCATGAAGCATCCCTCAAGGATGACTGGCAACGGATCCAGGCTGCTGCCCTGAATGAAAAGAAAAACCGGGTGCTTCAGAAATGGTTTGTGAAAGCAAGACTTGATGTATTTATCGAAATCGATGAGGAATACAATTTTTGTGGAATTCTAGATGACTGATTGATCATGGTAAAATTTACTTCCGACGTAGAGGCGGCAGATGCTCTGGCAACCGCATATAGTGAACTCAGGCAGGAGATCGGGAAAGTTGTAATCGGCCAGGAGGAAGTCATCCGGCTTGTACTGACAGGCATATTTTGTCACGGACATTCGCTTCTTGTCGGTGTTCCCGGCCTTGCAAAAACATTGCTTGTGCATACCATAGCCGACGCGTTGGATCTTGAATTTAAGCGCATACAGTTTACCCCCGACCTGATGCCCTCTGACATCCTTGGGGCGGAGACCATGGACAGGGAGAGAAACTTCAAATTTGTCAAGGGTCCGGTATTCGCCAACATCATCCTGGCAGATGAGATCAACCGGACTCCTCCCAAAACACAGGCTGCCCTGCTTGAGGCCATGCAGGAGTATTCGGTTACAATCGCCGGTCAACGGTTTGGACTTCCCAGGCCGTTCTTTGTTCTGGCCACGCAAAACCCCATCGAGCAGGAGGGTACCTACCCCCTGCCCGAAGCACAGCTCGACCGGTTCATGTTCAATATTCTGCTGACCTATCCGACATCCCAGGAGGAAGTCGATGTAGTTAAGGCAACAACGTCGGACACAAGAAATACCGTAAGCAAGGTCCTTAGCGGTGAAGATATTGCGGATTTCCAGACTTTGGTCCGGAAGGTACCCGTTCCCGACAATGTGGTTGAGTACGCCGTAGGACTCGCAAATAAAACCCGCCCCGGTGGGGCCATGGGATCATCCATTGCCAATGAATACCTGGAATGGGGAGCCGGCCCGCGGGCATCGCAATACCTGGTGCTGGGCGCAAAATGCAATGCCCTGCTGAACGGTAAATACTCACCCGACATCGAAGATATTCAGGCCATCGCGAAACCGGTCTTACGCCACCGCATCGTCCGCAATTTCAAAGCAGAAGCCGAGGGGATTGGCGTGGATGATATTATTGACAAATTGGTGTAGGGACAATGGTAGGGACAACGCATGCGTTGTCCCTACAGGATTTCATCCGTAATTGACAGCAGTTCCGAATTCACGCTCGTGCGGTATTGGCGCAAGGGCCTCCATGCTACGCCGCCCAGGGGATAGCCGTCCTGAAAAGAAAAGGAGGATTCGCAGCAGGAATCAAACATGTATAGCGTCGAGATGTGGATATCCACCGTAGCGCATGCTTCCGCCGGCTGAAACGAGCAGTTCCTTTCAAAGGCCCGGTAGGTAGTAGCGTTCTCGCGATAAAGAATTATACCGCGCACGCCGCCTTCGACAGGCATGGCGCCGCCATCGGTTTTAAGGGCGACATAAGCCGGCAGATTGAGATTGATCACGATCTCACTGAATGGTATATAGGGAATTGGGTCGTCACCCGGATCGGGAGTGCAACCGGAAAAAGCGGCCATTGTGGCCAGCAGGGCAAAGCAGTTTATGATTCGTACATGCATGACAGCGACACTGGTTACAACGGGGGCGATGTGATTTTATTTCTCAGATCACAGACTGAAACTGGCGCAGGAACCGAACGTCATTTTCCGAAAACAGGCGCAGATCATTGATCTGGTAACGAAGCATGGTAACGCGCTCGATTCCCATGCCGAATGCAAACCCGGTATATTCTTCGGGGTCAATAGCGCAATTTCGCAATACATTGGGATGAACCATTCCGGAGCCCGCGATCTCAACCCAGCCCGTATGTTTGCAGACACTGCATCCCGCACCTTTGCAGATCAGGCATGAGATGTCAATTTCTGCGCTGGGTTCAGTAAAGGGAAAGAAAGAAGGACGGAAGCGGATCTTTATGTCCCTGCCGTACATCTCTTTTGCAAAATGGTAGAGCGTTTGCTTCAGGTCGGCGAAGCTGACGTTCTTGTCGACATAAAGGCCTTCCACCTGGTGAAAGAAGCAGTGCGCCCTGGCGGAGATGGCTTCGTTCCGGTATACCCGTCCCGGCATAATAGCGCGAACAGGCGGCTTCACGCTTTCCATGAGCCGGATCTGAACGTTTGAGGTATGCGTCCGCAGAAGGACATCGGGATCCTTGCGGATGAAGAAAGTATCCTGCATTTCACGGGCCGGGTGGTTTTCGGGGAAGTTGAGCGCGGAGAAATTATGCCAGTCGTCTTCTATTTCCGGACCATCTTCGACATTGAATCCCAAGCGCTCAAAAATTTCAATTATCCTCATCTTCGTGAGCGTAAGCGGGTGGGGATTGCCGATCTTGTTTGGAACGGGCGGGAGTGTGAGATCGATTTCCCCGGAAACCGAAGACGCGGTGACCATACTCGCGGTAAGGGCTTTGAATTTGGCCTCTGCGGCTTGCTTCAGTTCATTGAGAATCTTCCCCGCATTCTTCTTTTCTTCCGGTGGCATTTTCTTGAGCGCTTCGAAGAGTTCCCCGAGCACCCCCTTGCGGCTGATGTACTTCAGGCGAAATTCTTCCACCCCTGCCGGACCATTGGCTTGGTATTCATCAACTTCCTTTTTTAGCGACAATATCCTGTCCACCATAGCGAAAAATTGCGTGGGCCAAAATTACTAAAAACGCCCTAATGGCCTAAGAAAAAACATTTTCGTCGGGTTCCTTGCTGGCCAGTTTTCGCAGGATCAGCCGGTCGAGGAAAATGCTGAACAACACGGCCAGAGTGATGATGCCGGTGAGCAGGTAAGCATCGCTGACATCGCTCAGGAGGATGGCCATCGCAATGAATGACAAGTGGATCACAGCAAGGATGAAGGTGGTTTGCGAGTGGGTCATACCCAGACGCATGATAGCGTGGTGAATGTGACTCTTATCCGGTGAGAAGGGGGATTGGCGCTTATACAGCCGCAGTATGATGATACGACAGGTATCAACCAGCGGAATAATTATAATGCATGCCGCCGTGGCGATGGATGCCATAAACCTGAATGGAGATGTCTCCGGGAGATTGTGATTAAAGTCGATAAAATGAATGGTCAGGATACTCAGCATCATACCGATGACCAGTGCACCGGTATCACCCATAAAGATCTCTGAAGGTTCCCAGTTAAAGATCAGGAAAGCAAGTATTGCGCCGGCCATTGCAAACGAGAGGGTGGAGTATACTTCATCGGCGGCCAGGTAGAACCATATCCCGTAGGTCAGCAGGGCAATGATAGCGATCGAGCCCGCCAGGCCGTCGAGACCGTCGATCAGATTAAAGGAATTGGTTATGACGATGATGGTGAGAAGTGTAATGACATAGCTAACCATCAGGGGAAGTTCTTCTATTCCAAAGAGACCGTAAAATGATTTGAGTCGCAGGTCAAGCAGAAGGATGATCATCAGCGCTACAAGGATCTGTCCCATCAGCTTGATCATGGCACGCAGGGGTACCAGGTCGTCACGAAGGCCAATGAAAAAGATCACGAACAGGGAGGCCATAATAAACTTGATATCCTTCCAGCTAAGGATCTCGATCCACACCAGCGAGGCGACAAAGAATCCAAGGAAGATGGCGATTCCACCCATGGAAGGAGTGACCTTTTTGTGGATCTTCCGGCGGCCGGGAATATCCACAAGGTTTTTTTGCATCGAATATTTGATGATCACCGGTATGGTGAGAAACCCGATTACAAACGAAGTAATAACAGTCGCTAGTTGGATGGCCATGAGGCGTCAAATGTCCACAAAAATAGCGAAATGAATACCATCTAGGTTCGCCTTCAGACTAATTGTGGGCGTAAAAATCCCGGATCGACCGGCAGACGTAACCGATCTGTCGCTCCGTTAATTCCGGGTAGACCGGCAACGAAAGTATGTCATCCTGCAAGCGGCTGGCTTCGGGAAAATCCCGCGGATGATGACCCAGGCGCTGATAGGCCGGAAGGTTAGGCAAGGCTGCGGGGTAGTGTACAACCGTTTGAATACCTTTATCCCGGAGGAAAGCTCTCAGGGCATTTCTATTCCGGGCACGTATGGCATAGATGTGAAAAGCGTGGAGCGTGCCGGGTCTGACGAAAGGCGTACTGATCTCGTCAATTTCGCGGAGGAGGTCATTGTAATGCGCTGCATTGGTGCGTCTTTTTGCGTTCCAGGAGGAAAGGAAGGGAAGTTTTGCGAGTAAAATCGCAGCCTGGATCGTATCCATTCTGCTGTTCGTTCCTTCGGTAAGGTGGTCGTCCTTTTCCAATGCGCCGTGATTGGCGAAGCGTCTCATTTTTGTGGCCAGGTCGGTGTTGCCGGTAATCAGGCATCCTGCATCGCCGAAGGCGCCCAGGTTTTTGGTAGGATAGAAGCTAAAGGCGCCCGCATCGCCGAAGGTACCTGCGTATTTGCCGTTTTCTTCGGTGAGATGCGCCTGGGCGCAGTCTTCAATGAGCGCCAGGTGATGGTTTTGACAGAGCGTCTTTATTTCAGCGATGTGAGCCATCTGCCCGAAGAGGTGTACTGCTATGACCGCCTTTGTTTTGGGCGTGATCTTCGGTTCGATCTCCCGGGGATCAAGCGTGTACGTATTCGGGTCGATGTCGGCAAATACCGGTTGTGCGTTGCAGAGAGAAACGGTTTCTGCGGAAGGAATGCAACTGAAGGCGGGGGTGATGACCTCGTCGCCGGCTTTTATGCCGAGCGTTC
>DATBVZ010000193.1:0-11084 GCA_036515095.1 Cyclobacteriaceae bacterium
TGTAGGGCATAAGGCCTACGGAAGTTGTCCACTTGCCTGGCTTGACCGGGAAGGATGTGACAAGGTAATTCATGTTGCCGCCCTGGGTTTTCTCGTCTGTCTGTTCCCCCGTTATATTCCTTGATTCATACAGGATACCTGCCTCAAATGTGGTGAGCCCGTTGTAGATGAGAAAAGCCGGGTTCTGGTTGTTGATAAACCACAATTGGGGTGTCCCAATCCCGATGCCTGCCATTCCCTGGTTATGCGTCAGGGCGGTGCCGTATTTTTCCCCGATGCCAAACGTTGAAAATGGTGATTGCGCGGCTTGCCCTGCAGCGCGTCCTACGATGACCAAAGCCAATGCTGCCGGGAAGAAATACGTATTAACGATTGACATTATAATTCAAAATGCTGTTTAACCCAATCAGAACAAGGTTTGGGCTCGCAAATATGGAGGCTTTCAGATTGTTTTCAAAAAATCGTGCATCGCCTCCCGTAAGCGCCACCTTCAATCCGGTGTATTTTTTGTTGTATGCGGCGACGACGCCATTGATCTCTTCCAGCATACCATAGTATACACCGCTCTGGATGGCCGATTCCGTGCTATCTCCCGTAAAAGCCGGATTTTCAATGGGGTTGACCAACGGCAGCCTCGCCGTATATTCATGCACCGCCCGGAAACGCATGGTCAGTCCCGGTGAAATAGAGCCCCCCATATAATTTTTTTCTGCATCACTGAAATCATAGGTAATACAGGTGCCTGCATCTATGGTAAGAGTGTTCGATTCCGGAAAAAGTTGTATGGCCCCGCAAACTCCAGCAATACGGTCAACACCCAGGGTCTCCGGAGTCCTGTAATGATTGCGAATAGGCAATGGCAGCCGATGATCAAGCAAGTACCTGCGCCTGGCTTTCGACGCCCATGAAACGATGTCGTCCGGACTATGGCTAACTGAACTCACAATAATATTTTCTGCTTCTGACAACTCCAGCAGGGATTTGAGCTCAGGGAGCGCGGCAATCGTTCTCTTTTCAACCAGTTCCTGCTGATTGAAAATGCCTACCTTGGCGCTGGTGTTTCCGTAATCCACGACGAGGTTCATCCCTTTGTTATTCATTAAATTATCCGGCGATTAAGCGCTAAAATTATGGATTCGAAAGAGAAATATAAAGTTATTGGCCTGATGTCCGGGACATCGCTGGATGGCGTCGATGTCGTTAGTTGCATCATAAGGAACCGGGAGGGAATATGGGGTTTCGCCATTGAAGAAGCACAAACCGTTCAATATTCTGCGTCCTGGAAAAAAAAATTAACCCGTGCCACGGAAATGCGCGGCGATGAGCTGTTGGCAATGCATAGCGAGTACGGGAATTACCTGGGCGTATTGGTGAGGGCATTTATGGTTAAAAAGAAAATCCGCGGTGTCCATTTCATTGCTTCTCACGGACACACGATTTTTCATCAACCGGGCAAACGGTTCACCTTTCAACTGGGCAGCGGCATGGCCCTGCATGCCGCCACGGATTTGCCGGTAGTCTGTGATTTCAGGAGCCTGGATGTTGCCCTGAGGGGTCAGGGCGCTCCGCTTGTGCCGGCAGGCGATGAACTTCTCTTTGGCGAATACACGATCTGCCTGAACCTCGGTGGAATCGCCAACCTGTCGTTCCGATCAAAGGGAAAACGGGTGGCCTTCGATATTTGCTTTGCCAACATGGGCCTGAACCACCTTGCGCAAAAAAGAAATCAGAACTTTGATAAGAATGGATCCATGGCCTCGGATGGGAATGTGAATAAGAAACTTCTCGATGATCTGCGGTCCGCATATGAGGGATGGAGAAAAAAAAGACCTTCCCTTGGATATGAAATGTTTGTCGCCCGGATCCAGCCTGTTCTCGAACGCGCCTCCGTTTCCCTGGAGGACAAGCTGGCTACATTTGTTGAATGCATAACGCTTGAAATTGCCGATTCCATTCCCGCATCCCGGGATAAACAGAGCATGCTCTGCACAGGCGGAGGCGTGTTTAATTCGTTCCTCATGTACAGGCTGGTGGAGAATTGCAGCAACCGCGTGTCCATTATCGTTCCTGATGACGACATCGTGAAATTCAAGGAAGCCGTAGTGTTTGCCTTCCTTGGTGTATTGCGCACGAGGAATGAGATCAATTGCCTGAAGCGCGTTACCGGGGCTCTGCGAAGTTCCTCCGGTGGACTTATGATCGGCTTTTGAAGGTGTTTGCAAGGGGTGGTCGGACACGTTTATGAACCTTGTGTGACTTTGTTATTTTTACCCGTCCCGGAATTCCGGCGTCCGGGTAAAGCGACTCATTGACCTAACTGCGATTGAATGCATGAAAGAACTGCTGAAAAAATTTGAGAGTAAACGACCGGAGGTTGTTTTTGAATGGAAGGATCCTGAAACGGAAGCGGAAGGCTGGGTAGTGATCAACTCGCTGCGGGGAGGCGCAGCGGGTGGCGGCACCCGCATGCGCGCCGGACTGGACAAGCGGGAGGTGGAATCGCTCGCAAAAACCATGGAGGTTAAATTTACGGTGTCAGGTCCCCCGATCGGCGGAGCAAAATCAGGTATCAATTTCGATCCCGAAGACAACAGAAAGAGCGGCGTGTTAAGAAGATGGTATGCCGCGGTAATGCCCCTGTTGAAATACTACTATGGTACAGGAGGGGACCTCAACGTGGATGAGATCACCGAAGTTATACCAATAACGGAAGATGTTGGCATCTGGCACCCGCAGGAGGGTGTATTCAATGGGCATTTCAAGCCAACCGAACCACAGAAGGTCAATCGTATCGGTCAACTCCGGCAGGGAGTAGTGAAGATCATCGAGGATGAGCGCTTTACACCGGCCGTAAACAAGAAATACACAGTAGCCACCATGTGCACGGGTTTCGGTGTAGCAGAAGCAATTAAACATTACTACGATCTGTGGGGAGGAGACCTTCGTGAGAAACGGGCTGTTATTCAGGGTTGGGGTAATGTCGGCGCTGCCTCAGGCTTCTTCCTTTCCCAGCTCGGCGTAAGGATCGTGGGCATCATGAGCAGCGAAGGCGGGTTGTTCAATGAGAAAGGGTTCACGTTCGCGGAGATCAGCGAGTTGGTTGCCACCAAGCACAATAACAAACTCGTGTCATCGGACATACTGCCTCATGGCGAACTGGAGAAACGTATCTGGGACCAGGAATTTGAGATCTTTGTTCCGGCTGCATCTTCCCGCCTGATCACGCGCGACCAGGTTGACCGCATGATCGCTTCGAAGCTGGAAGTTTTTTCCTGCGGCGCCAATGTTCCTTTTGACGACCCCGAGATCTTTTTTGGACCTACCGGGCTTTATGCCGATCAGAAGTTTTCTGTCATACCCGACTTTATAGCCAACTGCGGAATGGCCCGCGTCTTTGCTCACTTTATGGAGAACGAGGTGAGCATGGATGACTGGTCGTTGTTCACTGATATCTCTCAAACCATACGCAACGCGCTGGTGAAGACGTATTCCATGAACCAGAAAAAGACAGGGATAGCTCAGACTTCCTTTGAGATTGCGATACGGGAACTGCTATAGTACGTGTTGATCAGCTCCCTTGTCAATGCGGGCTTAGAGGAACACGTAAACGATGGCGCCCGCCAGGTATCCCAATAGCGCCCACAGGCTGATTTTTTTCAGGTACCAGATGAAATCCACTTTTTCCATACCCATTACTGCGACTCCGGCAGCAGATCCAATGATAAGGATACTACCCCCGGTACCTGCGCAGTACGCAAGGTATTCCCATATCATATGGTCCATGGGATAGGTGTCAAGGCTATACATGCCCATGGAAGCGGCAACCAACGGTACGTTGTCGATAACCGCGGACAATACGCCGATCAGGGTTATGATAATCCGCTGGTCGCCAAGGGTACGGTCAAGGTACCCCGCAAACTGATTGAGAAGCTGCATGGACTCCAGGGCCCCTACGGCCAGAAGTATTCCCAGGAAGAACAATACACTCGGAACGTCAACCCGTGAGAGCGCGCCGGCTACGGTGTAATTTTTCTTTGCTGCATCGTCAAGATCGGGATGAATCAACTCGGAAACGACCCAAAGAATACCCAGTCCGCAAAGCATTCCCAGGTAAGGAGGTAAATGGGTAAGCGTTTTGAATACCGGAACAGAAACCAAAGCAGCAATGCCCAGTATGAGCATAAGTTTACCGCCGCTTATTTCTTCGCCTGAATGCGCTGACCCGGATTGCTCCATCGGCCGTCCCTTAAGGGTAAAGCCGAGGAAGAGCAACGGAACAAGCATGCAAACAAGGCTTGGAAGGAAAAGTACTTTAATAATATTGACCGTAGATATTTGCCCGCCGATCCACAGCATGGTGGTTGTCACATCACCGATCGGCGTCCACGCGCCTCCCGCATTGGCGGCAATCACGATCATTCCGGCAAATGTGAGGCGCAATTGTTTTTCCGGAATCAATCTCCTGATCAGTGAAACCATTACAATAGAAGTCGTCAGGTTGTCCAGAATTGACGACAGAAAGAAGCTGACGATACAGATGATCCATAACAGTTTCACCGGACTTCTGGTGCTTATCCTGTCCGTGATGAACCGGAACCCCCTGTGCGCATCAACCAGCTCAACAATGGTCATTGCGCCGAGCAGGAAAAACAAGATTTGGGCAATGTTGGCCAGGTGCTCATTCAATGAAAAGGTCACGAAGGACCGATGCAGCTCCTGATCCGTCATCGAGGAGATCTCTTCCGCCGGACTTTCAAGCCGGAGCATTTCCTCAAAAGTAGTAAATGCATTGCTGCCCAGCAGTTCCGGACCCGGTTCCATGAAAATGAAAAGCGTCCAGCAGACAACACCGGTAAGGATCGCGGTGGCAGTCTTGTTGATCTTGATAGGATGCTCGAGGGCAATCAGGATGTAGCCAATGATAAAGACTACAATGATGAGCGGTTCCATTTCAGAAGGATGATCCCGTAATATCGGGATTTTTTGATCTTTTCTGAATGCGTACCAGGAATTTTAAGTGACGGCGGAAATCAGCTATAGGTGTGTAACAAACAGGTAAACCGCTGCACCCCCAAAATAGCCCATTGCCGCAAGCAGGGAGATTCGTCTCAGGTACCAGATAAAGTCGATCTTTTCCATTCCCATGGCGGCGACGCCGGCAGCCGAACCGATGACCAGAATGCTACCGCCCGTACCCGCGCAGTAAGCGAGGTATTCCCAGATCAGGTGATCCATAGGATACGTATCCATACTATACATACCCATACTGGCTGCTACCAGCGGCACATTGTCGACAATGGCGGAAAGGATACCTATGAGTGTAATAATGATCCGGTTATCCCCCAGTGCCTGGTTCAGGTATAAAGCAAAATTCTGAAGGGTATGCATCGATTGGAGCGATCCCACGGCCAGTAAAATGCCAAGGAAAAAGAGAACGCTCGGCATATCAATTCTGGATAGGGCATAAACTGCGGTGTACTTCTTTTTCACGGTTTCATCCAGATCAGGGTTGATGAGTTCGGAAACGATCCACAGTACACTTAATCCAAGCATCATGCCCAGGTAAGGCGGAAGGTGGGTAAAGGTCTTGAATATCGGAACGCTGATCAGGGCACCTACCCCGATGGCAAGCATCAGGTTGCCCGTCAGAACCCGGTGATGGTCCCCTGTTTCATGACCTTTCCGGTCACCCAAGGTGCCCTTCAACACAAAGTTGAGGTAAACAAGTGGAACAAGAATACAGACCACACTGGGTATGAACAGGGATTTAACAATACTTGCCGCAGAAATCTGCCCGCCGATCCAGAGCATTGTCGTGGTAACATCGCCGATCGGAGACCAGGCACCGCCTGCGTTAGCAGCCACGATGATCATACCGGCGAAGAACAGGCGCATGTCCCTGTTGGGTACCAGTTTGCGGATAAGCGAAACCATGACAATGGTAGTGGTCAGGTTGTCCAGAATGGCAGATAGAAAGAAAGTAACCCAACATATGATCCATAGCAGCTTCTTTGCACTTTTTGTATTGATGCGGTCGGTAATGAACTTGAAGCCCTGGTGAGAGTCGATTAGCTCAACAATGGTCATGGCGCCCATAAGAAAAAACAAGATCTGAGCAATTTCCGAAAGGTGTTCGGAAAGGGAGTGGATAACATATTCGGTATGGATCTCCCGATCCCCAACGTCGGACGGATTTGCCGCAGCGCTTCGCATCTCATCGGCCAGTTGCGTGTAGTGTGCGCTGTGAAGGAGGGAGTCAGATGGCCCGGAAAGAACAAATATGGTCCAGCACACCACCCCGGTCAGCAATGCCGTTGCTGTTTTGTTGATCTTAATAGGATGTTCAAGTGCAATGAGAATGTAGCCCGTTATAAATACAGCCACGATCAATAATTCCATCAGGATTCGGGGTTAGGCCAAAAGTGTACTAATAATAAAACTTGAACCCCGTACCGGCAAATAATTTATTTAGGAATGAGCCTTCAGGAAAGGAAATTATCGGTAAGGTATGAATAAACGACTGGCTGAACACGGATCCCATCCTGTATTTTCACGGTGCAGGCAACCGGGATGACCCTATTTCCGGTTAAACAACCCTCCATTCAAGGCAATCAGGGCCTTTTCTTTGTACCCGGTACCAACCAGCACCGAAATATTGTTGCTGCTTCCTCCGCAGGAGACCATCCGGACCGGTATGTCGGAAAGTGCATTGAAGATTTTGTTGAGCACGCCCTGGCCGCTCGTGATCTTATTTCCTACAATGGATATGATAGTCTGATCCGGGTCGATCTCAATGGTGCCGAATTTCTCCAGTTCTGCCCTGATCAGGTGAAGGCTGGCGTTGTTGTCGATGGTTACCGACACCGCCACTTCCGAAGTTGTGATCATATCGATCGGCGTTTTGAATTGTTCGAACACCTCAAATACCCTCCGGAGAAATCCGTAAGCCATGAGCATTCGCGATGACTTGATCCTGATCGCCGTGATATTGTCTTTGGCGGCTATTGCCTTGAATACGCCTTCGCTTCCTTGGCTGGTGATGATCGTACCGGGCGCACTTTCATCCATCGTGTTTTTGAGCCTGACCGGAACATTGTATTTCTGCGCGGGCACGATCGTGGAGGGATGGAGTATTTTTGCCCCGAAGTAGGCCAGTTCGGAGGCTTCATCAAAGGTCAGTGCTGAAATCGGAAATGTATTCTTTACTATTCGCGGATCATTGTTGTGCATACCGTCGATGTCGGTCCAGATCTGTACCTCTTCAGCTCCGATAGCAGCCCCGATAAGCGATGCTGTGTAGTCGCTCCCGCCGCGTTTCAGGTTGTCGATCTCATTGCGATGGTTCCTGCAGATATACCCCTGAGTGACAATGATGTCAACATTCTGAAGTGAACTGACAAGCGGTTTAAGTCGCTCGGATATTTTTTCCAGCTCAGGCTCCTCATTTTCGTCAATGGACATGAAGTGAAGCGCCGGCAGCAACCTTGCCTGTACTTTGCGTTCCTGCAGGTGCTGATAAAACAGTTCGGTAGACATGAGCTCGCCCTGCGCCAGGAGTTCGCGATAACTCTTTTGATCGAACCTCCCCGCGGCGAGCAGCCGGATAAATATAAAAAAGCGGCTTACGGTCTCTGTACCGATGGCCCTGAACGAACCCGTCTCAAAAAGCCCGGCTGTAAAATCATGGTAATGTTTTTCCAGGGCGTTGATTTCTTCTTCCGCGCTCATGCCGGCGAGGAGGAGGTCGCCGATACCAACCAGGGCGTTTGTCGTTCCGGACAGCGCCGACAATACAACGATCTTTTTTCCGGGCAAACCCAATATCAGTGCGGCTACCTTTTTCATCCGTTCGGGCCTGCCGACCGAAGTGCCACCAAATTTTAAAACTAGCATCCTGGTAAATTATTCGGGACGGCAAATATAGATAGGAGAAAGGAGTTCATCGGCAGACCGGTCAAAAATTGTTGACTGGTGCGCGTACCAGGTGTAACCATGCATAAAAAAACCCCCGGTTTTCCCGGGGGCCTTCCTGCGTCAGTTCCCTGTTTGGATGTTACTTTTTATTGTCTTTTACCTCTTCGAACTCGACATCGGAGACATCGTTGTCGGAGGATGAGCCGCCCGCGCCTGCTGTGTTGTCAGCACCTGGGCCGGCGTTCGGGCCGGCTGCGCCGGAAGCCTGGTACATTTCGGTAGAGGCGGCCTGCCAGGCGGAATTGATCTCGTTCAACGCGGCATCAATTGCTGCCGCATCCTGCGACTTGTGTGCGCTGCGCAGTTTTTCCAGCGCGGCGTTGATCGCGGTCTTGTTGCCTTCCGACAGCTTGTCCCCGTATTCTTTCAGCTGCTTTTCCGTCTGGAAGATCATGGAATCGGCCTGGTTGACTTTCTCCACCTTCTCTCTGGCAATGCGGTCGGCTTCTGCATTGGTCTGAGCTTCCTGTTTCATTCTGTCTATTTCGGCATCCGTCAGGCCCGATGATGCTTCGATGCGTATCTTTTGTTCCTTGCCCGTGCCCTTGTCCTTGGCCGATACGTGCAGAATACCGTTCGCATCGATGTCGAAAGTAACTTCGACTTGCGGTATCCGGCGCGGTGCCGGAGGTATACCATCCAGGTGAAAGCGACCGATTGTGCGGTTGTCTTTGGCCATAGGACGTTCGCCCTGCAGCACGTGGATCTCCACGGACGGCTGATTGTCAGAAGCCGTTGAAAACACTTCGGATTTCTTGGTGGGTATCGTGGTGTTTGATTCAATCAGCTTTGTCGATACACCACCCAGGGTTTCGATGCCCAATGACAGTGGTGTAACGTCAAGCAGCAACACGTCTTTGACTTCGCCGGTGAGAACACCACCCTGAATCGCAGCTCCTACCGCCACCACTTCATCCGGGTTCACACCCTTCGAGGGTTTCTTGCCAAAGAATTTTTCCACTTCTTCCTGAATTCTCGGAATACGCGTTGACCCACCTACGAGAATCACCTCATCAATTTGTGACGTGCTGATGCCCGCATCTTCAACAGCTTTACGACAAGGATCGAGTGTCCGCTTTACCAGGTCATCAACAAGTTGTTCAAATTTTGCCCGGCTCAATTTCTTCACAAGGTGCTTCGGTACACCGTCAACCGAAGTGACATAGGGAAGATTGATCTCCGTCTCCATGGAGCTGGACAATTCTATCTTCGCCTTTTCTGCCGCTTCCTTCAGACGCTGCAATGCCATCGGGTCTTTGCGCAGGTCGACGTTTTCTTCTTTCCTGAATTCTTCCGCCAGCCAGTTCATGACACGAAGGTCGAAGTCATCCCCGCCGAGGTGAACGTCACCGTTGGTGGACTTGACTTCAAAAACACCGTCGCCCAATTCCAGGATAGAGATATCAAACGTACCGCCACCAAGGTCATATACAGCGATCTTCATGTCCTTGTTCTTCTTGTCAAGGCCGTAAGCCAACGCTGCCGCTGTCGGTTCATTAATAATCCGTTTCACATCCAGGCCTGCAATCTGCCCCGCCTCCTTGGTAGCCTGACGTTCAGCGTCATTAAAATAAGCCGGAACGGTAACCACCGCTTCGGTAATGGTTGTGCCCAGGTAGTCTTCCGCCGTGCTCTTCATTTTCTGAAGGATCATCGCCGAAATCTCCTGGGGTGTATAAAGACGATCGCCGATCTTTACGCGAACGGTATCGTTATTACCACGTTCCACCTGATAGGAAACCATCTTCATTTCGTCCTTCACGTCATCAAACTTCTTACCCATAAACCGCTTGACGGAAGTGACGGTATTTTTCGGATTCGTAATGGACTGCCGCTTGGCCGGGTCGCCAACCTTGCGCTCGCCCTTGCCATCGTCCAGAAAACCAACGATCGAAGGTGTGGTTCTGCGGCCTTCGCTGTTGGGAATCACGACCGGTTCATTTCCTTCCATCACAGCGACGCAGGAGTTTGTTGTACCTAAGTCTATTCCAATTATTTTGCCCATTTCTGTATAATTTTTTAAGGTATCAAGTTTATTAATCAGGACTGTACCTGTCGTTCCTCAATGGTTATGCCAAGGGGGATTTTATGCCAAATAGGTGACACATTGTCAGCACAAAAAATGGGTTTTCCTGGGTCCAGGAAAGGCCTGGTACGGCCATTGCACCTATTGGTTGGCGCATTACCGGCGGATTGAGCAACCCCGACTCCTTACTATTGCGACCAGGCTGTAGGCACCCGGTCCCAACGATGATCAATCAGGCTTGCTTTGAGGGCTGCAGGCAGCCTGACCCCGTCACTTGCGGCGATGTTCGCCTCAACATGCCTGAGTTTCCGCATACCGGGAATGGTGGTGTGCACGTCGCCGTTGTCAAGGATGAATCGCAGGGCAAGCTCCGGCATGGTCATCCCCGGGGTAATTACGGGCTTCAGTAGCTCGGCCCGGGTTACACTGGCCTCGAGGTTTTCCGGCACAAAGTACGTTGAGCGCCAGTCATCTTCGGGAAAGGTGGTCGCCCTGGTGAGGGTTCCGGTGAGGGTGCCTTCATCGAAGGGGACCCTGGCGATCACCCCCACATCCAGCTTCCGGCACAGGGGAAAAAGATTGTCCTCGGGTGCCTGATCAAAAATATTGTAGATAACCTGTACGGCATCCACCAGGCCGGTCTGCAGGGCCCTCAAGGCGTTGTCCGGCTCCCAGCGGTTGATGCTTATGCCAAATGCGCTTATTTTGCCGTCCCTTTTCAGCTTTTCAATGCCCTTCTTCCATTCATCACGATCAGTCCAACTGTCATCCCATACGTGAAATTGCTGAAGATCCAGGCAGTCTATGCGGAGGTTTCTGAGGCTCTTTTCCGTGTACTCCACGATATGTGATTCAGGGTAGCAATCTTCCAGCCTGTATTCCGGTTTTGCCGGCCACTTGAAATTCATAGCTGGAATTTTAGAGGCGCAGTATAACTTTTTCCCAGAATGTCGGTTTACCAGTTCGCCCAGCAACTTCTCACTTCTGCCCGCTCCGTAGGCCCACGCAGTGTCAAAGAAATTACAGCCGAGTTCTACCGAACGGTCCAGTGATCGGCGTACCTCATCAAGATCGGATCCCGTCC
>DATBVZ010000194.1:0-3380 GCA_036515095.1 Cyclobacteriaceae bacterium
GACCCAGTTTGTGATCCATGATCCGGCAGAGCAACCTGACCAGGTCAATGTTCTTCCATTCATTGTTCCCGCCGATGTTATAAACACTGCCTCGTTCGCCCTTGTGAAAGATCCGGTCAATTGCGTTTGCATGATCCTCTATAAACAACCAATCCCGGATGTTGGTCCCTTCCCCGTAGACGGGCAATGGCTTGTTCAGACGAACGTTATTGATCATCAGGGGTATCAGCTTTTCCGGAAACTGATACGGTCCGTAGTTATTGGAGCAACGACTTATGATGGTTGGCAGTCCGTAGCTGTTATTGAAAGCAGTAACAAAGTGATCACTGCTCGCCTTTGAGGCGGAGTAGGGTGACCGCGGATCAATCGGAGTGGATTCAGTGAAGTACGAGCCGTGATCGGCCGAACCATATACCTCATCAGTTGATATGTGGTAGAAGACCTTGTGTTCATAGTCTTCCTGCCAGGCGGTTTGAGCCGCACTCAGCAAGTTTATGGTTCCGATCACGTTGGTGACGGCAAATTCAGCAGGATTGTGAAGGGACCTGTCAACGTGCGACTCCGCGGCAAGATGAATTACCCCATCAATTTCATACTTCCTGAATAATTCGACCACTCGTTCTATGTCAAGAATGTCAGCTTTCTCGAAATGATAGTTGGAGCTGCCTTCGATGTCCTTCAGGTTCTCCAGGTTGCCGGCATAGGTGAGTTTGTCGAGGTTGACTATGGTGTAGTCGGGGTAATTTCTGATGAATCTCCTGACTACGTGCGAACCAATAAATCCGGCCCCTCCGGTGACAAGTATGTTTCGTCCCATTAATCGTTTCTTATTTAACGGCTGTATTGCTCGAAATTTTTGTGTTCCCGCTGAAACAGTGTGTCCTGAGGAAGCGATTTAAAATATTCGTATGTTATCTTCAATCCCTCGGCCCTGGATACCCGTGCCTCCCATCCAAGAATTTCTCTTGCCCTTGTGGTATCCGGTTGTCGTTGTTTGGGATCATCCTGCGGCAGTGGCATGAAAACAATCTTTTGCTTTGTCCCTGTAAGTTTGACGATCTCTTCAGCAAATTGCCTGATGGTTATCTCATCCGGGTTGCCGATGTTAACAGGAAGGTGATAGTCGGACAACAACAGTTTGTATATGCCTTCCACCTGATCATCCACATAGCAAAATGAGCGGGTTTGCGATCCGTCCCCAAATACTGTCAGGTCCTCTCCGCGAAGTGCCTGGCCGATGAATGCGGGCAACACCCTGCCATCATTAAGTCTCATTCTGGGTCCGTACGTATTGAAGATCCTGACGATCCGCGTTTCGAGACCGTGGTACGTATGGTATGCCATGGTCATAGCCTCCTGGAACCGTTTGGCCTCATCGTACACACCACGTGGACCAATAGGATTAACATTCCCGTAATACGATTCTGTTTGCGGATGCACCAGCGGGTCTCCGTATACTTCGGAAGTGGATGCAACCAGTATCCTCGCTTTCTTGGATCGCGCAAGGCCAAGCAGATTGTGTGTACCCAGGGAACCAACCTTCAGCGTCTGGATGGGAATTTTCAGGTAATCAATCGGACTTGCCGGTGAGGCAAAATGCAGAATGTACCGGAGCTCTCCGGGAACATGAACAAACTTTGTGACGTCATGATGATAGAATTCAAAATCGGGATCCTTAAACAGGTGCTCAATGTTACGCAGGTCGCCGGTTATCAGATTATCCATGGCAATGACCTGATAACCTTCCTTAAGAAATCGATCGCATAAATGGGAACCTATAAAACCGGCACCACCTGTGATCAGAACACGTTCCTTATCAGCCATTAATAACTGCCCTCCCGATACTAAAGTATGAATATCCCAAATCCCGCATAAGTGAAAGATCATACAAATTGCGACCGTCAAAAATAACCTTGTTCTTCAACAGGGTGGAGAGACGGTCAAAATCCGGAGTTCTGAATTCAGGCCATTCGGTAGCAATAAGAATCGCGTCAGCGCCTGCTGCCGCCTCATACGGATCACGCGCATATTCAATCCGGTCGCCAATTATCCTCTTCACATTTTCAGCAGCTTCGGGATCGTGTGCTTTGATCCTGGCCCCCTCCTTAAGTAAGGCTTCAATAATGTACAGGGCAGGAGCCTCCCTTACGTCGTCCGTGTGGGGCTTGAACGCAAGTCCCCACACCGCAATTAGTTTTCCGCGCAGATCTTCATTAAAGTACTTCCTGATAGCGGGCAGCAATTTAGTCTTTTGTCCTGCGTTCACGTCCATAACAGCCTGCAGTATTCTGAAATTGTAAGCAACATCCTCCGATGCCCTGGCCAGTGCCTGAACGTCTTTAGGAAAGCAACTGCCTCCGTATCCAATACCCGGAAATAGGAAGCGCTTACCGATACGGCTGTCGGTTCCTACACCTTTCCGGACAGCGTCCACATCCGCTCCGAGAAGTTCGCACAGGTTGGCGATCTCGTTCATGAAGGTGATCTTCGTTGCCAGGAAGGAGTTGGCGGCATACTTGGTCAGTTCCGCGGACCGCTCGTCCATAAAAATTATTGGGTTGCCCTGACGCACAAAAGGACCATACAGGGCTTCCATTGTCTTCCTGGCCTTCGGTGAGGTGGTACCGATGACCACCCGGTCGGGTTTCATGAAATCATCCACTGCAACTCCTTCGCGAAGGAATTCCGGATTGGAAACCACATCAAAGTCAACCCTGCTCCCGACGGCGATCCTGGCCCTGACCAGCTCGGCAGTGCCAACCGGTACCGTGCTCTTGTCAATGATGACCGTGTAATCGGAAAGAAGGGGTCCAAGGTCCTCCGCTACCTTGAGTATGTACTTGAGGTCAGCCGAACCATCTTCCCCCGGGGGTGTGGGCAGGGCAAGGAAGATTACCTGGGCGCCTTTGATGCCTTCAGCAAGATTGGTAGTAAAGAACAGCCGGTTTTGCTTGATGTTCCTTTCAAACAGCTGCTCCAGCCCGGGCTCGTAGATCGTGATCTGACCATTTTGCAGTTTTTCAACTTTCTCTTTATCAATATCAATACAGGTGACTGTATTTCCGGTCTCTGAAAAACAGGTTCCGGTGACAAGCCCCACGTAGCCAGTGCCAACAACAGCTATTTTCATAATTACGCGCTAATTTAGTCTGCGAAAATAGGCTATTTGAATTCAGGTGAACATGACCAAATCTTAATTTGATGACAATCTTTATCATCACGTAAACTAACATTCGTTTGGCCAACCGGTCCGTATGAGCGACCTTGCAGAAATTTCTTCAAAGATATCCCGATGACAGACAGTAGCATAGAATTTGGTGAAACCGAGAACCAGTTGATGATCAGTGAGATGATCAGGAACTTTGGAAAGCGGGAAATCG
>DATBVZ010000195.1:0-3781 GCA_036515095.1 Cyclobacteriaceae bacterium
GGGGGGTGGTCGGTAATTGGTGATCGGTAAGGAAAGTAAGAGGCTTTGCCCGTGCTCCGGCGCTGACGCCGTCTCCGCTGGCTAGCGGATATGGCGTCGGACGAAGCGTTGGTGCAAGCGTCCGAAGCTCATCATATTTCATTCAGGAAAAGATCGTTTGGACTGATCCCCTGGTTATAGCAGACAAGGGAGGAACTTAGGCACCGCATAACACAAGATTCCATGAACTTCACTGAATTTGTCGATTCACTCACTAACGATGAACCTTCCGGAGAGTTGAACAGCCTGCTCCTCGCATTGTGGTACGAGCGCAACGGGAACTGGGAAAAAGCGCACACCCTTGTTCAGGATATCAAATCAAAAGAAGCAGCATGGATACACGCTTATCTTCACCGCAGGGAAGGTGATCCGGGTAATGCCTCCTATTGGTATCGCCGCGCCGGGAGGACCACTCCTACCCTGTCCATGGATGAGGAATGGGATACGATCGTGAAAGAAATGCTTTAAACTTCCAACAATACCCGCCTAGTAGGTGCTCTGATATTTGTGATCTATCCGGGTACCTTCATCCTTTCTTAGGGGCATGCTCATCCCGTTTGTCCTTTCCAGCCACCTGAAAAGTGCCTGATCCATTTTATTTGCGATCTCCTGGTGCGCTTCGCTGCGTATGAGGTTATTCATTTCATCGGGATCCTTTACGATATCATAGAGCTCATTGATATCCCATACGCCATGATAGCGGATGAACTTATACTGGTTGGTCCTGACGGCATAAACGGTCGGCGTCTGTGGAAATGGTCTTTCCCAGAAATATTCGTAATAGATTGTGTCGATCCAGGCTGCATCTTCACCTTGCAACAACGGCAAAAATGATGTCCCATCCATATTGCCAGGGGCAGACACTCCCGCCATGTCCAGTATAGTGGGTGCAATATCAATATTCTGTACCATTTCGCCCACCTTTATACCCGGCTCAATTCCCTTTCCCATAGCGAGTAAAGGAACCCGCCACGATTCTTCGTAGGCGTGGCGCTTGTCGATCAGCCCATGCTCACCAAAGGAAAATCCATTGTCGCCCATGTAGATTACCACCGTATTGTCCATCAGCCCGTGCCCATCCAGGTACTCCAGCACAGCCTGAATGCTCTCGTCAACGCCAAGTAAGGTTTCGCAATACTTCCGATAAAAGTTTTCAAACGGAATGGCGCCATGATACATATAGTCCACACCATGCCAGCTGTATCGCTGTTCCTTCACCCATTGTGGCACGTCGTTGTAGTTATAGTCGGCAGTATCGTTGTTGCGGCGTTTGTCGCCCGGGGGGAACATAGACGGCGGATAGGCTATCCGGATATCCTTGTAGGCATTTTTATGGCGTGCCGCAGGCATGAATTCCGCATGGACTCCTTTATGGGACAGGTAAAGAAAAAAAGGCTTGTCCTGCCTGCGTCCATTCAGAAAGTCAAGCGCGTAATCGGTGAGTAAATCGGAAATATACGTGGAGTCGCTATAACTCTCCTGCCTGCCGTTCACATTCAGCACAGGATTGTAGTAGACGCCCTGACCCCTGAAGCTTACCCAAAAGTCGAACCCCTTGCGAGGCTTATCATCTTCATGTCCCATGTGCCATTTCCCGATGAAAGCAGTCTCGTACCCATTCTCCTGCAGGTACTCAGGGAAGAACCGTACCGAGTCTGCAATCGGCGACTGGTTGTCCACCACCTGATGATGGTGGGTGAGTTGCCCTGACAATATACTCGCCCTGCTGGGCGAGCAAAGCGCGGTCGAAACAAATGCATTTTGCAGGTGCGCTCCCTCGCGCGCTATCCGGTCCATACCGGGTGTCCTTAATTCCGGGACTTTGCCCATGAATCCCATAAAGTCATAACGATGGTCATCAGCGAGAATAAAGATCACGTTTGGTCGTGTATCCCGCTCCACCACCTGCCCGCCCCGCTGACAAGAGACAAGAATCGATGCCGCACAGATGAAAATGATTCGCATTTTTGGTGCCCTTATACGCCTACTCCCGTCCCACGAGGGTGAACTCCGCCTCCATGACATCCCTGGAATTAGTTCCCACCATGATGGTGAAATCGCCCGGTTCGGCAGCGTAGTTCATGTTGACATCATAAAATTTAAGATCCTCTTCGGAAATTGCAATGATTATTTCCTTCTTTTCACCTGAGCGTATCAATACCTTCCGGAAAGCTTTCAGTTCTTTCACTGGCCTGGTAACCGAACCGACGTTGTCCCGGATATAGAGCTGTACCACCTCTTCACCATCTGACTTGCCGGTATTAGCGACGCTGACACTAACCTCAAGCGTTTCACCGGAGTGAAGCTCATTGGTACTCAAGGCAAGACCATCGTATTCAAACGTTGTATAGCTTAATCCATAACCGAAAGGATACAGGGGCTCGTTGACGACGTCCAGATAACGGGATTTGTACTTGTCATCCAACTGACCTGCGAATGGGCGACCGGTGCTCTTGTGATTGTAGTAGAGGGGAATTTGACCGACAACACGGGGAAAGGTAGTCGTTAACTTGCCTGACGGGTTGAAATCACCAAATACTAAATCCGCAACCGCGTTGCCCGCTTCAGTTCCCCCAAACCAAGCCTGTAACATCGCATCCGCATGCTCATCTTCCCAGGGCAGCGTAAGGGGCCTGCCGCTCATCAGCACAATAACCAGAGGCTTCCCTGTCAGTTTAAGCGCCTTCAACAGATCAAGTTGCCTGCCTGGCAGCGACAGGCTTGCACGGCTTGCTGCTTCTCCGCTCATGCCTTGTGATTCACCTACCACAGCAATAATTACATCCGACCTGCGCGCTGCAGCAACCGCCTCGCTTATCATCGACTCGGGGCTGCGGCTATCCATATGAAGATTACCACCATGCGCATTCAGGCGTTGGATCAACTGCGGATCATCGGTGATGTTGGCGCCGTGCGCATAATTAATTTGTACCGCATCGCCTGCAACATTGAGGATCCCCTGCTCCACACTGATTGCTTTCCGCCAGTCACCACCACCGCTCCAGTTCCCGATCATATCGCGCTGATTCCTTGCCAGGGGCCCTACCAGGGCGATGGATCCCGACTTCCTGAGCGGGAGCGTTTGTCCGGAATTCTTCAGGAGCACCATGCTTTTGCGCGCAATGTCCCGGGCGGCATCGCGGTACTCCTTCTTCATCAGCGTATTGTTGGCCAACTGCTCGTCGGCATAACGGTAGGGGTCATCAAAGAGGCCAAGTTTGTATTTTGCTTCGATAACACGCCGGCAGGAGCGCGTGATCTGCGACTCGTTCAACCGGCCCTCATCAATCGCATTATTCAGGTTGTTCAGATATACTTCCGAAACCATATCCATGTCCACACCCGCCTCAATGGCTAGGGTCGCGACCGCTGCATCATCACCAATGCCGTGGGCTACCAACTCACTGATGGCTGTATAATCCGAAACCAGGAGTCCTCTGAATCCCCACTGCGCTCTCAACACGTCTTGCATAAGCCATTTGTTTGCGGTTGCGGGTACCCCGTTTATTTCGTTAAAAGAAGTCATCACACTGCCAGCCCCCGCATCGATGGCTGCCTTATAGGGTGGCAAATAGAATTCGTACATCGTCCGGTCGCCCATGTCTACCGGATTATAATCGCGGCCGGCTTCAGAGGCTCCGTAGAGTGCAAAGTGTTTCACGCAAGCCATAACTGTATTCGTGGCTGAAAGATTATCTCCCTGATACCCCCTCACCATTGCCTCGGCGATCCGCGAGGCGAG
>DATBVZ010000196.1:0-2463 GCA_036515095.1 Cyclobacteriaceae bacterium
GTGATTATGAAATGGTATACCAGAACATTCCGGCAGGGCGTTATGAAGTCATTGTTGCGGACAGGAATGGTTGTAGCAGGGTGCTTGTGGCAAGAGTTCCGCTGGACACTGATATTTACGTTCCCAACGTGTTTACCCCGAATGGGGATGGTGTAAACGATGTATTCTTTATTCGTAATCTCCCTGACAGTAATTCGGAGTTGATCATCAATAACCGTTGGGGCGGTGAGGTATATTCTACAAGGGACTACCAAAACGACTGGGATGGCGGTGAAATAAGTGACGGTGTGTATTACTACCGGCTGAGTATTCCCGACAGCCAGGCACTAACGGGCTGGGTTGAAATCATAAGGGGCGCAAAGCCTTAGTTGAGCCCGATAAGGAAGCGAACGGTGTCAACGCCATCCGCGTAGTCAGCGGGCCCCGGAAACTGGGCTTCGCCGAAGGGTACCGTTGCCAGCGGATGGGTACCGATCGTACATTGAATTTTTGTTCTTCCTGAATCGATAAAGTGGCTGAGGTCTGATTCCGAAGTGTATTCCTTGTAGTAGACGACAGAGACAGGTGAAACCGGCTTTTCGTTGGGGGTGAGCAAAAGGTAGCCGGTGTCAAGGAAGGGCGTTTTGTTCACGAGCAGGATGGCCTTTTGGTATTCGTAATTGTTGAGGTACTTGTGATGATGGATAACGTTCCGGTATTCATTCCAGGATTTCACAAGGGCTCCGAATTCGTAGCCGGCAGGCACAAACAGTTTTGAGACATTGCGGCATCCCAATCCGTAGTAGGTGAAAATATCACGCCCCAGCGCGGTACTTTCCTCCACTGATTCACTGCCGGTAAGAATGGCGCACGACGTGCGATTTTTTCGGATAATGGATGGGTATTTGCCAAAGTAGTGCTGAAAGAACCGGGAGGAGTTGTCGCTTCCTGTGGCGATCACAGCATCAAAATTTTTCAGGATTTCAGCGAATGAAATGAATTCGCGAAAACGGGGTTCAATTTCTATAAGCAGCCGAATGACAAAATCGATCAGTACCTGGTCTTTTGAGCTTGGCTTGATGAGCGCGCGATTGCCGGTGATCAGCACCGTCAGGATATCGTGAAATCCAACGAGCGGAATATTGCCCGCAAGGATGAGCGCTATTGTTTTGGGAGGCGTGCGGTCATTCCACCTGTAGCTGGCCATCCAGTTATGAAGTTCCTCTTCGCGGAGAAGTTTACAAACCCCCGTTAGGGCAGTGTGTATGCTCTCGGGAGTGAACCACGGATTACGGTTACCTGCGCGCTCATAGAGCGCATTCAGGGCAGTGGTATCGGTTGCGATGAGTTTCTGGCCCAATTGCCGGAAGGAGTGCATTCTTTCCTCAAAATTCATGTCTAAAGGAGGCCTGCAAATGTTTTGTAGAGAACTATTCAAGGCTTATTTTTGTAGAATATAGCGAGATAAAAATAGGAAAAGCATGGCAATAATGATTACCGACGAGTGCATCAACTGTGGTGCATGTGAGCCGGAATGCCCCAATACTGCCATCTACGAAGGTGGCAGGGAATGGACGTGGGCCGGTGGAACAAAGCTCGAGCGTGTAGAATTGGAAGACGGAACCTCGGTAGACGCGAGCGAAGATCAGACGCCGGTATCGAATGAATTCTATTATATTGTTTCGGGCAAATGTACGGAGTGCACAGGCTTTCATGAGGAACCCCAGTGTGCGGCCGTATGCCCTGTTGACTGCTGTGTTCCTGACCCTGACATGGTCGAAAACAAGGAAGAGTTGATGGCGAAAAAGGCCTGGCTGCACCAGGAGGTTGAAGAAAATCTCTGATCCCTATCTCATTTTTGCCCGCTTGATCAGATAGGTTTGCAGGATCTGGTCAAACCCTGCTCTTATGTCGGCATCGATATAATCAATCTTGTATTGGTTGCAGCGCATTTTGATATCACGGTGGAATTGATTCAGTGAGCTCCGGTAGTGTGCCCTGATTTCCTGGGGATTCAACCTTATTTTTTCGTGGCTTTCCAGGTCAACAAATTCCATGGGGCGGTCTTCAAAGTCGAAGGCCAGTTCAGTCTGCTGATCAAGTACATGGAATACAATCACTTCGTGCTTATTGTGCTTGAGGTGTTGCAGGGCCTTGAAGAGTTCGTCCGTGTTTTCGCTGGCATCAAACATGTCGCTGAAGATCATAACCAGTGAACGCTTGTGTATCTTTTCCGCTACTTCATCCAGGACAAGAGCTACATTAGACCTGATCTGTCCCTCTGGTCTGCTAAACCTTGCTGCTTGTTCAAGTAACGTGAACATCTTATTCAGGTGCGTGGGAGTGGACTTCACCGGCGTGAGTATTTCTATTTCGTCTGAGAACTGGCACAACCCGACCGCATCACGCTGCTTTTGAAGCAGGTAACTCAGGGAGGCGGCGGCGAAAATGCTGAAATTGATCTTGGCATGCGTTTCGGCCGGA
>DATBVZ010000197.1:0-11213 GCA_036515095.1 Cyclobacteriaceae bacterium
GTCATCGGACACCGTAAACCAGGTGGCATTTGCCTCAGCGCTTGACATTACCAACCGGAAAAGCGCCGAGGAGGAACTCCTTCACTCCAAAGGAAACATGGAGTCTATTATGCAAACGTTGCGCGAACAAAATCATCAGCTGGATGAATTCGCTCATATCATCTCCCATAATCTTCGTTCACCGGTAGGAAATATTCAGGCGCTTCTTTCATTTCTCAATGAGAACAGTACGATCGACGACTACAAACTAATTTTTGAAAAGCTGAGGAACACGTCGGCAAACCTCAACGAAACCATGAACGAACTCATGGACACCATACGCATTAAGGAAAATGCCAAGATCACCAAATCGGAATTGCGTTTCAAGGACATCCTCGATAAGGTCATCCAATCCCTTGAAGGAAACCTCATTCAGTGCAGCGCTTCTGTGACGTTCGACTTTAACCGGGCCCCGCAGATCCATTATCCAAAGACGTACCTGGAGAGCATTTTCCAGAACCTTTTGAGCAATGCCATTAAGTACCGGTCGCCCGATCGCCATTTGCAGGTTCATTTTTCCACGGAACCAGAGGACGGGCATACGGTGCTGAAGGTTTCTGATAACGGCCTGGGTATTGACATGGAAAAGTATGGCGACAAGCTGTTTGGGATGCACAAGACCTTCCACGAGCACCAGGAAGCCCGCGGCGTAGGCCTGTTCCTCACAAAAACCCAGATAGAGACACTCGGCGGCGAGATCTACGCAGAGAGTGAAGTCGACAAGGGGACGACGTTTGTGATCCGGTTCTAACGTGCTGACGTGTTGGTGTGCTGAAGTGTTGAAGTGCGTTCCCCCACCTCAACACCTAAACACATCAACACCTCAACACATTTCACCCCGCCCAACCATCCCGGTCAAGACTGCGATACTGTATCGCCTCCGCCAGATGCTCCACGTCGATTTCTGCGTTGCCGGCCAGGTCGGCGATGGTACGCGAGACTTTCAGGATCCGGTCGTAGGCGCGCGCGGAAAGGCCGATACGTTCCATCGCCGTCTTGAGCAACGAATTACCCGCGTCACTGACGGCGCAGATCTCCTTCACTTTATTGGACGGCATCATCGCATTGCAGTAAATGGGTTGTCCGCGAAAGCGTTCGGTCTGAATCACCCTCGCTTTTACAACCCGTTCCCGGATGACCTCGCTGGATTCCGATTTGCGGCGGGCCGTCATCTCATCAAAGCTTACCGGCACCACTTCCACGTGCAGATCGATGCGGTCCAGGAGCGGGCCACTCACCTTGCTCAGGTACCGCTGAACAACACCCGGTCCGCAGATGCATTCCCGCTCGGGGTGGTTGTAATAGCCGCAGGGGCAGGGATTCATGCTGGCGATCAGCATAAAGTTGGCGGGATAGTCAAGCGACACCTTGGCCCGGGATATGGTCACCTTGCGTTCCTCCATCGGCTGGCGCATGACCTCAAGCACCGTTCGCTTGAATTCGGGCAACTCATCCAGGAACAATACGCCGTTATGCGAGAGGGAAATTTCTCCGGGCTGCGGGTTCCCTCCCCCGCCGACGAGTGCGACATCCGAGATCGTGTGATGGGGACTCCGGAAAGGACGCATGGTCATCAGGGCCGTGTCGCGACCGAGTTTGCCTGCAACCGAATGGATCTTGGTGGTTTCGAGTGCCTCGTCTAGCGTGAGCGGAGGAAGGATAGTGGGTAAGCGCTTTGCCAGCATGGTTTTTCCGGCCCCCGGGGGACCGATCATAATGACATTGTGGCCGCCGGCTGCGGCGATCTCCATCGCCCGCTTTATGTTTTCCTGTCCCTGCACATCCTTAAAGTCAAAGTCGTAGTAGTTGAGCCTGGCCGCAAAGACCTCCTCGCTGTCGATCTTCAGGGGACCGATGCCTTCCTTTCCCTCCAGGAAATTGACAGCCTGCTCCAGGTTCTCCACCGGGAACACGTCCAGACCGCTTACGATAGCGGCTTCACGCGCATTGGTTTTGGGCAGGATCAGTCCCTTGAATTCTTCCCTGGCCGCCTGGATCGCAATAGGCAATACACCCCTTATAGGCCGCAAGTTACCATCCAGGGCAAGCTCCCCCATTACGACAAACTCGTCTAACGATGGGGCTATTATTTGGCCGGAAGCCTGCAGGATACACAACGCAATGGGCAGGTCGTAGGCGGATCCTTCCTTTCGAATATCTGCCGGGGCGAGGTTAACCACGGTTTTTTTCCGTGGCATGAAGTAATCAAACGTTTTCAGGGAGGATTCAACCCGATGCTCGCTTTCCTTTACGGCGCTGTCAGGCAGTCCGCTCATGTAAAAATGCAAACCTTGTTCTACCGTAACCTCGACGGTAATGGTTCTGGCATCGACCCCGTGAACCGCACTCCCATAGGTCTTAGCCACCATGGGCTTCGTGGTTAAGTGCCTGGCGGTTGCTCCGGCGATGACCGGAATTGCGTTTTGCTGTGCTCCTCCTGCATGTCGAAGAGCTTGGCTTTAAGTGAATTGAGTTCATGATTGAGATGGTCTGTTTCTTTCTTGTGATTTTTGTCCTTACGCAAGTCCCATACGATGCTGATCATCAGCAGGAACAGGCCCAGGAACGAGCCATACTTCAGCATCCATATCTTGGATTGCATCGTAATGAGGAACTGGACATTCTCTTTCTGGCTGTCAACGTACAGGCTGAAAAAGAGCAGGAACAGGTGGAAGCCTGCAAAAATTATATAAAAGATAATCCTGTTCTTCGTCATGGAGGCGGAATTATACCTTAAACATAACGGAATAATATCAAATCAGAAAAAACAATACAAGCTTATATGCACAGCCGGTTGGAATCTAGGTGCGCTGAATTTCGTTAAGTTTCCTGTACAGCCCGTCGTTCCGGATCAATTCTTCGTGCGTGCCCCGCTCTACAATACTGCCGTTCTGGATCACGATGATTTCGTCAGCGTGCTGAATGGTACTCAGCCGGTGAGCGATAACGATTGATGTTCTGTTCATCATCAGGTTGGCCAACGCTTCCTGCACCAGGCGTTCCGATTCCGAATCCAACGCTGAAGTTGCCTCATCAAGAATAAGAATGGGCGGGTTCTTAAGCACTGCCCTTGCAATACTCAAGCGCTGCCTCTGTCCACCAGAAAGTTTAGAACCCCGCTCTCCGATCATGGTCTTGTAACCGGCCTCCGTCTCCATGATGAATTCGTGGGCATTTGCAATCTTTGCTGCACGGATCACATCCGATTCCCGTGCGTCTTCCATGCCGAAGGCAATGTTGTTGAAAATCGTGTCGTTGAACAGGATCGACTCCTGGGTAACCACACCGATCTGCCTGCGAACAGATTCCAGGTCGTAGTCTTTTGATGACATGCCGTCTACAACGACCTCGCCATGGGTAGGGTCATAAAACCGGGGAACGAGGTCTGCCAGTGTTGACTTTCCTCCTCCTGACGGACCAACCAGCGCTACCGTCTTTCCTTTTGCGATCCTGAGGTTAATGTTTCGCAATACCGGATCACGCTCGTACGAAAAGCTGACATTGCGGAATTCAATGTATTCGCTGAACTCCTTCAGCACCACGGCGCCGGGCTTATTCAGTATGGCGGGCGTCGTATCTACCACACTGAAAATCCGGTTTGCCGACACCGTTCCCTTCTGCAATGAAGTAATGCCGTTGGAGAAGTTCTTGGCAGGCTGAATTACCGAGGCGAAGATAGCCAGGAAACCCATAAATACTTCCGGATCCAACCCGGACGACTCGCCAATCACCAATACGCCTCCAAAGTACATGATGCCGGCAACGATGATCACGCCGAGCACTTCCGATACGGGAGAAGCCAGTTCATTCTTGCGCGCGATCGACAGGTTTACCCTGCGGTGATGCGAAGCTTCTGTATCCATCTTTCCCAGGATAAAATTGCGGGCATTAAAGGCTTTGACAACACGCATCCCGCTGAAGGTCTCATCCAGGATATCTACTATCCGGCCCAGCGATTCCTGGCTTTCCTTTGCCTGCCGCTTGAGGCGTTTAATGATCTCGGCCAGTATCCCCCCCGTTATAGGCAGGATCAGCAACGTAAACAGGGTGAGCTTCGCAGAAATAAAAAACAATACACTGAAGTAGACGATAATGACGATCGGTTCCTTCAAAACAAATTTCAGGTTGTTCATCACCGCGTTTTCCACTTCCGATACGTCATTGGTGAATCGGGAGATCAGATCACCCTTGCGCTGGTCACTGAAGTAACCGACGTGTAACCGGGTAACGTTGCGGAAGATATCCATCCTCATATTTCTTACGACATCCACCTTAAGCCTCGCAGCAACCATTCGTTCCATGTACCGGAATATGTTTGCCAGAAAGATACTGGTGACAATAGCGATACAAACAAAAAACAAAGCTTCAAGCCGTCCGTACTCGACAATGATGGTGGTAAAGTAATGGTTGAACATTCCCGTGATGTATTCAAGTGATAACCTGAATTCCGGAAGCGGGGGGACGTCTCGTGTGACATCCTTGTCAAACAACACATTTAACATGGGTATAATAAGCGCAAGATTGAGCACGCCGAAAATGATCTCGAAGACGGAAAGAACAAAGAACTGGAAGAGTTTGGGAACCAGGTTTGGGGAATAGCGTAATATCCTCAGGTATGTGTTCATGCCCTCAAAAATCGTATTGTCGTTGTGCGATGTTCCAGCGCAATGCTATGAAACCTATGGTGGTCGTGTTGTCGACAGCAGGCCCCTGCTGACTCCTGCTTTTCCGGTAAATAAACTGACCGTCAATAAAAAGGTTGTGTTTGAGCATCCAGGATGCAGTGAAACCTGCAAAGTAAATCTCATTGAGGTTGCCCTGGGTGATTTCGTTGCCGAAGTCCTGCTCGCGGCTGTCGTTGCGCTTGAGGATATCGCCTCCCCAGTTTTCACCCGGGTTATCCCTGCCAATCTTGGTCAGCGACAACTTGCCGATGAGATTGAGTCGCGGCACCGGCTGATAGCGCGCAATGCCAATGATCTCCTTCAGGTTTGCGCCAAGGGGGTGAGCCATTGATTGAAGGAAACTGGAATAACTTCCGTACGGTGAATTGTGCGAATAGGTATATGGCCTGATCAGGTTACCTTCAAGTTGCAGGTCGAGGTTGCGAATACCAAGCGCATCAACATACTTTCCTCCCAGTTGAAGCGACCATTTGTTTCCCCACCATCCGGATCCTTCCTTCAGGTTGTCCAGAAGGAACTCATCCAGCACAAGCTGCCCGTAGAGGGAAATTTTTCGTATCGCATTGACTTTGAAGTCCATCCCCAGCAAAACGTTGTCGCTGCTGCCATTCTGCTGTTCGATGGCCCTGAAAAAGATCACCGGATTAAGGTAGCTGAATTCAAAATCGCCAGTCCCCAGCGAGTCATCCGGACTAAAAATAACAGACTCAAACAGGCCAATATTGACCTTGCGGCCGATATTTACGCTGAGGTGGTGAAAGGCTGTGTATTTATTCGGGTTGCCGAAAAAATTCGAGCTGGTACCTCCTGCTGAACCCGGTGCATCGGTTTTTACCTGGTTCAGGGAGAACACATAATTGAGTTTCCAGACTTTCACCGCACCCTTGAGAAAAAACGAGGGCGGCGCAAAGTCGGACAGCACAAGAGACCGCAGTCCATTACCCGAAAAGAACCGGTCATACCCGATCTGCACATTGATATGGCGCGTAGGATCAAAGGTGATGTAGCCCCGGGCCTGCAGGTAATCAACGCCGCCGTTTTTGAAGGGTTTCCAAAACCCCTCATGGGGTATCACCCAGTATTGGGACTGGTAGTCCTGAACATAGGAAGGCAGCCTTGCCTGGTTGTCGGTGAAGTACGTGTAGAATCCCACTTTGCGGTCGACCATACCCCGGATCTCTACACCCCGGGTGTTCACGAAGAGTGGCTCGTCCAGACGCGTGTCGGTGCCGGTACCCACGTAAAGCACCGGGTTGACGTGGAGATCAAAATCGGGATGATCCACATAGAAAAGGTCGGATTTCTTTTTGTAGAGGGCGTTGAAGAGGGGTTTGCTGCTTTCGTTGGTTTCAGGGCGCGCCCATTCCCAGCTATCGTTCCGGAAATACTCCAGATTAAAAAGATCAGCACGCGAGGTGATCAGACCGTCTGCCTGGACTGAATCCAGAAACTGAATGATTTCTGACCGCTTGTAGGGCTTTGCCCCAGTGAATACCTCGTCAAATATCCTGCCGGCCTTTACCTCGTAGCGGTCAAGGCGATGGTAGTAATCTTCGTTAAGAGGAGCAAAGTTGCTTTGGCCATAAACAAAGGGCGAAATTCCAGTTAAAAAAAATACCAAATACCTCATTTTCATATCATTAAAACGGGTGATCGCGCTCACCCGCCAGGATGCCGGTTGCGGGCATGCGAACCAAAAATAAGGAAAACCGGCTTTGTATATCCGGCCAATGTAATTATCTTTGCAGTCCTTTTTAGGCCAAAAGTTCAATAATGAAAAAAGACATTCATCCGGCGTATAGGGAGGTGGTCTTCCACGATACTTCCAGCGACGTTAAGTTCATTACAAAATCCACACTGCATTCCAGGGAAACCATAAAGTGGGAAGATGGAAAGGAATACCCGTTGATCAAGGTTGAAGTGAGTTCCGCATCGCATCCTTTCTTTACCGGCAAGAAATTGTTTGTCGATACGGCCGGAAGGGTCGAGAAATTCCAACGGAAGTACGGAAAGAAATCCTCCTGACCAGGAGAAGAATATTTCATCGGCCTTCCTGAAAACACCAGGAGGGCCTTTTTGTTTAGGAGGGGCCTTTTTGTTTGGGAACTTCGCACTCAGGCTGCCCGGATATTGGCACAACCGTGTTGTGTGTTACACACCTTATCCTATTTTTGCTGCATGAATCTGATCCTTTTTGATGACCCTCTCGTTCGCGTCGAGTTGTTTCCATTCACAATGACCCGCCCCACCGGAAGTTTACGGGTGGGAATCCTCACCATCGATGAGAAATGGCAGCGCCGGTCAGGCATGACCGTATCGTTTCTTACCGAGTCTTATCTGCAGCACAAGTTCCCGCTCCATGCGGCTGAAGACAATATTCTGGTAAACGGCGCGGTTTGCCCCGATGATAAGCTGCTGGCCGCCATAGAAAAACTAACCCTTGGCGAGTCATTGATTTTCAATGATACCCTCATCGCCTCCCGCAGCGCTTCCGCTGTGTGGCCCGTTCTCCCGGAAAGAAGATCCATTCCTTATGATGAAGACTTTGTCATGCTTGACAGACCCTGGAAGATCTTTCTTGAGAATGCAAGCCAGATCAAGGCTGATATGGAATTCATAACCCGCGGGCGCAAGTCGGCAGGCATAAGCGACCAACACACCATCGTATATGGGGAAGCGAATCTCTTTGTCGAGGAAGGAGTTACGGTGCGTGCGGCCATAATTAATGCCGACCGCGGACCCGTTTACCTTGGGAAGAACAGTACCATTCACGAAGGTGCTGTTGTCCGCGGCACCTTTGCACTGTGCGAAGGCGCTGAGGTGAACGTTGGCGCCAAGATCCGGGGTGACACTACGATCGGACCTTTCTCGAAAGTAGGAGGCGAAGTGGCTGCTTCTGTCATTTACGCTTACAGCAACAAAGCCCATGACGGATACCTGGGGTGTTCTGTCATTGGCGAGTGGTGCAACATCGGCGCCGACAGCAACACATCCAATCTGAAGAATAACTATGAAACGGTGAGAGTGTGGAACCATGCTGCCCAGGAGTTCCAGGATTCGGGGCTTCAGTTTTGCGGACTCATGATGGGCGATCACAGTAAATGCGGGATCAATTCCATGTTCAACACCGGCACTGTCGTGGATGTATTTGCCAATGTCTTTGGAGAAGGATTTCTTCGTAATTATATTCCATCCTTTTCGTGGGGGGGCGGTCACGGCCTCGCCACATACAAACTGGAGAAAGCACTTGAAACCATGAAACGGGTTATGGAGAGGAGAGACAGGGAAGCGACAGCGATTGAAGTGGACATCCTAAGAAGGGTCTATGAACGCACAATACAGCAACGAAACTGGGAGTTGCCAACCAGTCATTTAGCCTAGAGGACCGTCGGATGAAATTTTCGGAAATACCCGGACTGGGAGACACAAAGCAATTACTTCTCGACGCGATCAGGGAAAATCACCTGGCCCATGCCCAACTATTTGCCGGTGCCGAAGGGGCGCTGAATCTGCCGTTGGCACTGGCTTGCGCCACTTACCTCCATTGCGAAAACCGGGGTGTGGATGCTTGCGGCAAGTGCCCCGCATGCAGCAAAAGCCTGAAGTACATTCATCCCGATACACACTTTGTATTTCCCGTCAGTAATATCAAACAGGATAAGGATGAAGAGCGGTTTAAAGCGGAGATCCTGAAGTCATGGCGATCCTTTCTCCTCGAAACACCATTTGGTAATCCTGATGATTGGACCAACTTTTATGGCGGAGAGAACAAGCAGGCACTGATTTCGCGCGAGGAAAGCCGGGAGATCATCAAATCATTGGCGTTGAAGCCCTTTGAAAGCAGCTTTAAGGTGATGATCATCTGGCAACCCGAACTCATGCATCCATCAGCAGCAAACGGCATACTCAAGATACTGGAAGAACCTCCCCAACATACCTATTTCATACTGGTCACAAATGCTGCCGACCGATTGCTTCCTACGATCATTTCCCGCACCCAGCTACTGGCTGTACCAATGCTGGACGACGACGAACTTGCGGCCTGGATAAGTGCATCCCGCAAGATCGATATCGATGACGCAAAAAAAATAGCGCAACTTGCGGATGGCAATCTTGCATCCGCCCTCAAACTCAGTGAAGGAGAACAAAACGATCACCTGAAACGATTTACGGAGTGGGTATACGCGTGCTACAAACATGACTACGGCACCCTGGTTGCCATGGCCGACGAATATCACAGCCTTGACAAGGTCAATCAACGCAATCTGCTGACATACAGCCTGAATATGATGCATGAAACCATGCTGGACCTGTTTCAGGCAACCGGTATTCACCGCGTACGACAGGAAGAGCTTGAATTTGTCAGGCGCTTTGCCGGCCAAATGAACCTGAAGAAAATAGAGCGGGCATATACACTCATCAACGATGCTGGCTATCACCTGGAGCGTAATGGAAGTGCCAAAATGATCTTCCTGGACCTCTCCCTGAAATTAGCTGAAATCTTTATGCCTGCCGCAGCGCCGGTTTGATAACTATGTACAAGACCATAAGGATAGGAACACGTGCCAGCAAACTGGCTATGTGGCAGGCCAATCATGTCGCGGGACTAATAAATGCGTCGGGATACCGGACTGAGATCGTGCCCATTGACACGCGGGGCGACGTCATTCTGGATGTTGCCATTTCAAAGATAGGCAGCAAAGGGGTATTCACGGAAGAAATAGAGAGAACCTTGCTCGACGGGACCGTTGACATTGCCGTTCACAGCGCCAAAGACCTGTCTTCGGAACTTCCGGAAGACCTTGAACTCATCGCGTTCACCACGCGCGAGGTTCCCAATGACGTTGTGATCAGCCTGAACAAGAACTTCGACCTGTCTGAGGGACATCCTGCAGTAGGCACTTCCTCCACACGCCGCGTAGCCTTTCTGGGCCATTTCTATCCGGGCGCCCGGGCTGTGGCTGTCCGGGGCAATCTTCAGACCCGGATTCAAAAAATGAACGACGGAGCATGTGACGCCCTTATTCTGGCGTTCGCCGGCGTCCACCGTCTGGGTTATACCGACCTGATCGTTGAAAGAATAGAAACAAGCTACTTTGTGCCTGCCGTTGGACAGGGTTCAATTGCGGTTGAATGCCACCGGAAACTGAGGTTCGACAAAAAGGATGTTGTGACACGATGGGTCAATGATCCGGATACGGAAGTCTGCGTGCGTGCAGAGCGGGCATTTCTCAGGACTATGGAGGGAGGCTGTAGCATTCCCGCTTTTGGTTATGCACAAAACGAAGGGAACCTGGTTTCTCTCAAAGCCGGGATCATTTCCCTCGACGGCAAGCAACTCGTCAAGGTCAAGCGAACCGGTGCGGCCTCAGAAAGCAGGGAATTGGGCCATTCCACGGCCCTGGAAGTACTGGAAAGAGGCGGTAAAGAAATCCTCGAAGAAATTCGGAATAACACTTTACCTGATTAAATTGTAGACCCTTTTCAGCACTACGAGTAACACCCATCAAATGAAGAAGTTTGCATTGGCTTTCATCCTGGCAAGCTGTACATTGTGCGGTTGCGCCCAGAACAAGGACTACGTTGTAACCATAAATACCAAATTCGGAGATATGGTTGCTATCCTCTACGACGAGACCCCCAAACACAAGGCAAATTTTATCAAACTGGCCGAAGCGCATTATTTCGACAGCCTCCTGTTTCACCGGGTCATTGAGGATTTCATGATCCAGGGCGGCGACCCCAACTCAAGGGGCTCTAAGGGCGGAGAAAATCTTGGCCATGGGGGACCGGATTACACCATACCTTCAGAAATAAATCCGGCATACATACATGAGAAAGGAGTCCTGTCGGCCGCGCGGTTGGGAGATGATGTGAACCCAACCAAGGCTTCCAGCGGTAGTCAGTTCTACATCGTCCAGGGCCGCGTGTTCACCAGCGACGAACTTACGGTAGATCAAAATTTATTGAATAAGGGATTGCAGCAGATTTTGATCCGGCCCGAGAATCAGGCGTTGTTCGATACGCTGTCACGACTTTACCAAATGGGTGATATTCCCGCCTATGAAAAAAAAGTGCTTAGCCTGAAACCGCGGATCGCAGCAGAAACAGGTATGAAAGTCGACAAGGAAATCGAGCCCCATCGTCTTCATACGTACACAACGGTCGGCGGAGCGCCGCATCTTGACGGCGAATATACCGTATTCGGAAAGGTGATCAAGGGAATCGATGTCCTTGATTGGATAGCCGATCAACCGACCGATGAATCCCACCGGCCCCTGGATAACATTTACATGAAGGTCTCCGTCGAACAAATGCCCAGGAAGAAGATTGAGAAACTTTATGGTTACAGGTATCCGGAGAATTTGTGAGGGGACGGGGGGTAGTGAAGGTCTTGGTTACCGGCGCGAATGGACTGTTGGGACAAAAATTGCTCAGCCTTCTTCAAGAAGTTCGCGATGTGGAACTTGTCGCAACAACACGCGCAAG
>DATBVZ010000198.1:0-5592 GCA_036515095.1 Cyclobacteriaceae bacterium
ACTTCCATGCTCTTCTCTCCCTCCCTTCGGTAACGCTTATCGTATGCCCGCGCCTGAATAAAGGATGCGTAAAAGTTCTTTTGCTGAATCGTAACCCATATCAGCAGATCGGAATACACTTCAACATCAGGATCTTTCTGAACCTTTTCGTAAAGGATTTTCTCCAGGCTCTCCAACTCATCCGGCTTTGACAAGAGGGCCTGCATAACATTTTTTACATATTGAATATTCGCTGAACTCTGCGTGACATAACTGAGATACTCCTGAACCATTTTGTCCTTTTCGCCCTGGATCCGGTATAACATGGCGAGGTCGAGACTAAAGAGATACGGATTCCCCAAAAAGCGCCTGGATGTCGTCAATGCCTGCGCGGCATATTCATTCAATGATCTGGCTGAGAGATAATCCGATATCATTTTAATGGCCTGAACGTTGGACTTGTTCTGCCCGATGAGGTCATCAAAATATTTATCCGCCCGTGATAGATCACCGGAGCGCATATACATTACACCCAGGTCAAGCTTGTACTGCAGGTTTTCGGGGTCCTGCCTCGACATCTTCCTGAGATGATCCCTTGCCTCATCAAACAGATTTAAGTCAAGCAGCACACTCATGTAATTATTGTGAATCACCGCCGCATTTCGTGCATTCTTCGCAAGGTCACGGTAGAGTTCAAGCGCCTTGTTCTTTTGCCCCTGGAGAAGATATTCATTCGCAATCTGAATGTCCTGGGAATTCTGGGCACGGAGCGGTGCGCAGGCAAGAAGGACCAATGCACCAATCCAGGCTACCTTATTATTACTTATTAATTTATATATATAACTATAATAGTAAGTCATGTGGATATGTGGACAATATAGCGCATTTCCCGCTTGTTTAATTTCTGTGGATGCATTATGCGACCTAAATAATTGCTTTCCAAAGACTTGTATGGTTATCCACACGTGCCGGTTAAGTGGATAAACGCGGTGTGGTTAACTGATGTTGTGCGCGGATGTTCGTAACTGCCTGTCAGGGAACAAAGTCAGCCCGATCGTGTCGCCGTGCGAATTCCGTGCTCAACGCGGGGGAGTTATCCCGTTGTTTTCCACACCCGGAGGATAAGTTATCAACAAGGGCCCCAACTCCCAATTGGCTTTTATATTAATGGCAGTCTGACCCTCATCATTCTTATAAAAGGTTATCGGTTCGGGTTCTTCGCGAAGAAAGAAATTACCGGCATCCCAGCGTTGATTGTTATTCCTGTCTATTACAAGGTTAAGCATATAATCTCCGGGTCTAAGGTTTCTGAAGGTAATGTTTTTTTGATTGACGTGAGATTGGTTGATGCTGTAATCCTTGTTGAGAAGCTGCAGGATAAAGTGCGGTTCCTCCGTTTCTGCCCGGACGATGATAATACCGGTATTATCTGGCCTTAAGATGTCGACATCGACTTCCATACGCTTTGACGAGTCATTCTCAATAGAAATGAATGCGGATTGCCCAAACCGGAGTTTATTGATCTGTGTGTCGGATTGCTTTGGTCGGGCTGATCTGAAATCCTCCTGCGCGGCGGCATCGGTGAACTGGCCGGGAAACAACTCGGGTGAGATGGGTTTACGCAGGATCAGTCGGGTTTGTCCTTCGATCGTAATGTCTGCCGGAGATATGGGAATAGTGGTGAGGGAGTCAAGCAGAAATAAGATGCTGTCATAAGTGACAGCACGAATGGGCTTGTTGGAAAAAGCCCTGGACAGGAGGATATAATTGTCCAGGGGCAGCGTCGCCTTTTCAGCAGTTACAACAAAAGGTTCCTGTGCGGATTCACGCGGAG
The DNA here is from genome assembly GCA_036515095.1 of Cyclobacteriaceae bacterium. GTDB lineage: Bacteria > Bacteroidota > Bacteroidia > Cytophagales > Cyclobacteriaceae > ZC4RG29. Next base: position 1,814 of record DATBVZ010000198.1, read on the forward strand.
CGAGTTTCGCATAAAGCAATGTATCCAGGAGATAGCCCAGGCTGTCACGCGCGGTGAAACGCACGCCTATACTATCGCTCTTTATTTCAGGCATATAGATGCGCACATTGGCCTGGTCATCACCGAAGGAGTGATGAAGAAGAACGGAATCATCCGGGGACACGGGCTTGATGGAATACGAGTCGACACTCTTGGAGGTGCGAATATTGAAATAGGAATTGTATGGCCTGGCACTGATCAGACGCAGTTTGCGGGTGTCGAGCGAAAGGATCGGGATTTCAAGGAACGTGTCGTACCCGGGAGTAAGAAGGACAGCATTGCGCAAGAACCCGTATTGTTCCGTGCGGCTGTCGACAACAATGTTTCTGTTCTTGTCCGAGAACGCGTAGATATAATATACGGCAGGTTTCAGATTCTCAAAATGGAAAACACCGTTCTTATCGGTGAGCGTCAGGTATTCCGGCGTGTGAGCAAAGATGTTAAACGTATCCCGATCCAAATACAGCGCAACAGCGGCATTTTCGACCGGCGTTGACCTTAGCAGTTGGTATACGTAGCCATGGATGGAAAGGGAGTCTATGTAGGAACCTGTGCTGACCGCGATCTGCAAGTTTGGCGCGGGATTTTTCTCCGTTATATCCTGAATGCTTTCGCGAAAATTGATGGTGTATGTGGTGCTGTCGCGTAGCCCTGTGTTTAGTTCCAGGTAGACGGTGTTCTTGCGAACGGTCATTTCGAAATCCTTACCTACGGTGGGGGTAATGAGCAGCTGCTCGCGGGGATTGTTGAGTGTCACGGCTTCATTGAAGGTGAGTTCGATGCGTTCGCCTTTGTAACCGGTTGCCTCGTCTGCGGGAATGGAGTTTATAAGCACCGGCGGAATTGAATCGCGCGGTCCTCCGGTGGGCGTGGTTTGCCGGGCACACTGCAGGGAGGCGACAAGGAGCACGAATACCAGGAGTGGAGAATATTTCATTTCTTTGCCACGTAAATTAAGCTGGAATATTCTGTTGATTTGCGCGCCGCACGATTGGAGTGATGACCTGTTTTTGCGGCCCGGAAAAAGGAAGGTAGGGAAAGTTTACCGTTAGCAAGATATTTTTCGCTGAGCAGGCTGACATAGTAGGAATCGAGTTTCATGGGGACAACTGCTTCCGGTTTCAGTGCGTGCTTTCCAAGCAGCGTAGTCATCGCTCGTTGGTTGAAATGCCACAAATGCCTGGGCACATCAAGTCCTGCCCAGTACGCGCCGTAGTGAAGGCCATCATAGCTTTTAACGTTAGGTACGGCAATAAAAATTGTGCCCGTTCGGGATAGTTTGTTCCTCAACTGGTCCAGTGTGGCATTTGGATCGGGAAGGTGCTCCAGTACATGCCAAAGGGTAATGGCATCCACGTTCAGGGCGGGACAGGATTTGAGGTCAGCGTAAATCCGGTCTTGCGACCTGAGCGCAACTGACCTGGCTGGCTCGGAAGGTTCTACTCCATACGTCACCCATCCCATGCGTTCTGCCTGATTCAGGAACCCTCCTGTTCCGCACCCGAAATCAAGGACTGCGCCATTCCCGGCCAAGCGATTAATGAGACGAACTTTTTGGCGCAACGTGAAGCGCCGGGCAAGGAGATAAAGCCGATTGACGAGATTAGTGCCACGGCCGGTGTGTGATATATAGTCAGCAGACTGGTAATAGTTCATAAGTTGGCTATCCTCAGGCCTGGGACTCGTAACCAGCAGTCCGCAGTTCGTACAGGATTGCAGCGCAAATTCCTCGCCGGTTAAATGGAAATCATGTGTTGTGAGATGAAGGGCAAAATTGTTACCTCCACATACAGGGCAGGTTGTTTGCTCGTACATGCTACCGGCCAAGGTATATGGTCAGCACGGAGATGTCGGAAGTGGAGACGCCGCTGATCCGGGAGGCTTGCCCGAGGGTTTCCGGCTTGATCTTCAGTAGTTTTTCACGGCCTTCCGCCGAGAGGGCATGGATTCTCGCATAGTCGAAATCCGCCCTGATGCGAAAATTCTCGAGGGTGCCGATCTTTTCGGCCAACTTTTGTTCACGGTCGATATAGCTCTCGTACTTGACATTGATTTCAACCTGTTCCTGTACTTCCGGGCTGTACCTGTTTAACAGGGATTTGAGTTCAGGGTGTATGGACTGCAGTTCCTGCATTCCAATATGTGGCCGGCGAAGAATATTGATTACCGTGCTTTTTTCCTTTATAGCGGCTGTGTTAAGCAGGAGAAGGGAATCGTTGACAGCTTCCGGGTCCGCCTTAAAGTCCTTCAGTTCTTTGGTAAGTCGCTGTATATCAGCCTTTTTATCGATCACCCGAACCATTCGCTCGTCGGAAGCAAGCCCCAGCCCATGGCTGGCCTCAGTCAGCCGCAGATCCGCATTATCCTGGCGGAGTAAGATCCTGTACTCGGCCCTGGACGTAAACATCCGGTAGGGCTCCAGGGTGCCTTTATTGACCAGATCGTCGATTAATACGCCGATATAGGCCTCTGATCGTTTCAGCACGAACGGGTCTTTGGCGTTGATCTTGTTGTGCGCGTTAATGCCTGCCATTAATCCCTGGCAGGCTGCTTCCTCATACCCGGTAGTGCCGTTGATTTGTCCAGCAAAGTACAGACTATCAATGAGTTGTGTTTCAAGTGTGAGCTTGAGCTGTACGGGCGGAAAATAGTCGTATTCAATGGCGTATCCCGGCCTGAACATGCGAACATTCTCAAATCCTTCGATTTTTTTCAGCGCCTGATACTGGACGTTTTCCGGCAGTGAAGTGGAGAATCCGTTGACGTAGATCTCGATGGTATTCCAGCCTTCGGGCTCTACGAAAATCTGGTGCCTGTCGCGTTCTGCAAACCGGCATATCTTGTCTTCAATGGAGGGGCAATATCGTGGCCCGAGGCCCTGAATGCGTCCCTGGAACATGGGGGATTTATCGAAGCCCGTACGAAGTTCTTCATGTACCGCCTTGTTGGTATAGGTGATCCAGCAGCTTTTTTGGCGTTCGAGGGCGCTGGTATCGGAAAATGAGAATTTCCGCGGGAACTCGTCCCCTTTCTGTTCTTCCATTCTGGAGAAGTCCAATGACCTGCCATCCACCCTTGGCGGGGTACCGGTCTTCATCCGGCCTGACTCGAAACCAAGGGATACAAGCTGTTCTGTCAGTCCGGTAGCCGCTTTTTCGGCAGTTCGTCCCCCGCCAAAGTTCTTTTCGCCAATATGGATCTTGCCGTTCAGGAATGTGCCGTTGGTCAGGATAATGGCCTTACCCTTCACCTCAAGCCCGAGGGAAGTTTTGATACCTACTGCCCTCCCACTGCTGACAATGATTTCCCGGACCATTTCCTGCCAGAAATCGATATTTGGATTCTGCTCCAGAGCAAGTCGCCACTCCTCGGCGAACCTGGCCCTGTCGTTTTGGGTACGGGGGCTCCACATGGCAGGACCCTTGGAACGGTTCAGCATGCGGAATTGGATCATCGATTTGTCGGAGATTATCCCGGATAGTCCGCCCAGTGCGTCAATTTCGCGAACGATCTGGCCCTTGGCAACACCACCCATCGCCGGATTGCATGACATCTGGCCAATGGTATTCATGTTCATGGTTACCAAAAGCACCGTTGAACCCATACGCGCTGCAGACCAGGCAGCCTCACAGCCGGCATGACCACCGCCAACGACAATTACATCATAGTCTGGAAACATCTTTCCTTTATTATCCCTCTTATCGGGGAGTTTTCCACAATTTTATTCCACATTTCCACAC
>DATBVZ010000199.1:0-11493 GCA_036515095.1 Cyclobacteriaceae bacterium
AGCGTGTCTTTGGAATATGCCACTTCATTGGAGCGGGTATGTTACTGTGGTCATCGACAATCACAGACCCTGACCTGTTCTTCTGGATCATGTTACTCAACTCAATGGTCTACATGCCCACTCTTGCCCTGAACAATACCATATCCTACACCATACTAAGGAACAAAGGTCTGGAACCGGCCACGCGTTTCCCACCCATACGGGTTTGGGGAACCGTCGGATTTGTCGCAGCCATGTGGACCGTTGATCTTTCCGGTTGGAAGTCTGGCAACATGCAACTCCTGTTAAGTGCCGTCGCCGCCGCAAGCTCAGGCCTGTACGCTTTGACACTACCCGGATGCCCGCCACCCGGCGCAAAAAAACACGCATCCTTTCTTTCCACACTGGGACTGGATGCGTTGGTATTGTTTAAGCAACGGAGGCTTGCTGTCTTCTTTATATACTCCATGCTTCTCGGTGCAGCACTTCAGATCACAAATGCCTTCGGCGGCTCGTTTCTTGAAAGCTTTCAGGGGACCCATCCGGATTCCTTCGCTGTGCAACATCCGATTCTGTTGCTCTCGGTCTCCCAGATTTCAGAGACGTTGTTCATCCTGGCCATACCCTTCTTTCTGACACGCTTCGGCATCAAGACGGTGATCCAGATCAGTATCGTCGCATGGGTGCTTCGTTTTGGTTTGTTCGCTGTTGGTAATCCGGACACGGGACTTTATCTCCTGATCCTGTCCATGATCATCTATGGAATGGCCTTTAATTTTTTTAATATTTCAGGATCACTGCTCGTGGAAAAGGAATCCCCGCCATATATCCTTGCCAGCGCTCAGGGTTTGTTCATGCTCATGACCAACGGTATTGGCGCCATGACAGGAGGCTATGCCAGCGGACTCGTAGTGGATCATTTTACGCACGACGGTATCCGCGACTGGCAAAACATCTGGTTTACTTTCGCCGGTTATGCATTGATCCTTGCTCTTACCTTTCCTTTTGTTTTCAAATACAGGAATACCCCGGTGTCATCCGGATTCGAAAGGACTAAGTGAAGGGCTTATAGCGCGCGTAAGGTATTGTGACTGGTCAGGTGTGTTAGCAGCAACGTATTGTGGTGGCCCCAAAAAATCACTAAAAATAGGGTTATCTTTACCTGGTATACGCCAGCCCGGTAGTCCATGCTTAGTTTATTCTTTTCTACTGCGCCGCTGATACTCCTGGGTATTGCTGCGGTTGTAAGTCTGCGGGCATTCATGCCGGGAGGAACAACACCACTTCGCATGTTCTCCGGCGCATGCATGCTGACACTGGCAGTAGAACTGACTGGTCATTTTCTGAAAAGCCTGGGCCCCTCCGACCGGGCTTACCAAATCTTCTATGGTTCCGATCAGGCAGCGGGCCAAATAATATCCAATCACTGGCTATACAACATCTTCAATTTTCTCTATTGTATGATCCTGGCAATCACATTCTATCATCAGCTGAAGGACGACACCATCAAAATAATCATCCAGTTTTTCTATGTGGCATTCACCATACTCTTCTTAACCAATACAATCTTCTTTCAGGGAATCATTTCGTTTCAGACCCTGCTCGTGGTGACGGGCGGGGGATTCGTGATGTTTCTTTCGGGGGCCTATTTCTGGGAACTTCTCATGAGCCAGGAGCACGAAAAGATCATACATGATCCTTTTTTTTGGTTCAGCTTTGGCCTGATCGTCTATTTTGGCGGCACTATTCCTTTCCTGGGCATGTTCAACTTCCTTGCCGATAAATTTTATGACTTTACTGCCTTCTACCAGATGTACTTCTCCAATGGATTCTCTATCTTTCTAAGTAGCCTCATTATCACGGGTTTCTTATGCCGCAAGAACTATCTGAAGTTGTCCTGATAATGATCAGCAGCACGCTCATCATCTTGTTGCTGATTTCACTCATTGTCTTTGCTTTGTTCGTAAGTCAGAAGCGAAAACTTCGTTATCAGCAGGAACTGACCGTGATGAAACATAACTACGAGCAGGAGGTGTTAAAAACTCAGCTTGAAACGCAGCTCCAGACATTTGAGACAATATCACGGGAGTTACACGACAATGTAGGGCTCCTGATTTCCATGGCAATGGTTCATTTGAATTCGGGGGGTTCCGGCCAGGTCAACCATTGGAAAGAGACCAATAACCTTTTAGACGAGGCTATGGATACGCTGCGCGATATTGCGCGAAGTATCAATCCGGATAGCATCAGGGAGCGTGGGTTACAGCAGTCAATAGCCAATGAGTTGAGCCGGTTGAAGCGCACAAGGAGGTTTCAGACAGAGTTTACTTGCCGGGGAAGTGAGTTTGGTATCGAACCAGAGAAGCAGATCATTTTCTTTCGAATCGCACAGGAAGCATTGAACAACGTCATTAAACATTCCGGTGGTGATGCGATCTCCGTATCCCTCGCATTTGACAAGCCGCACATTGAGCTCTCCATCCGGGATAACGGACATGGTTTTGAGTACCCGGCCAGCAAGGATAGTTTTCGTGATAAATCGGGTTTGTCAAATATGAAGAAACGTGCACAAATGATCCGGGCAGACCTTACCATCAGAAGCGAGGCAAATAAGGGTACTTGTGTGATGTTATCGTACCCGAGGGAAGGCGCACAGAATATACCATAAATCTGGGATTTCCATTTTGTCCCATTAATACAAGATTTGACCATGATCAGCGCAGCGATTGTAGAGGATGACCCGCGGTATCTCGACCTGCTGCGAACCATATTGGTGAGTTCTGAGCGGGTCACGCCGGTGTTGACGCTAGGAAGCTGCGTAAATATTGTCAATGAAGTCCGCAAAGCCCGGCCCCAGGTAGTGATCATGGATATCAATCTCCCGGGTAAGAGTGGCATACAGGGCGTGGAGGAACTAAAGCGCGAGTTTCCTGAAATAAAGGTGCTCATGCTAACCGTATTTGAAGATGAGGACAAAATATTCGCAGCCATCAAAGCCGGTGCCGACGGTTACCTCCTGAAAAAAGATTCTCCTCAGAAGGTACTTGATTCCATCCAGGACGTTTTCGACGGGAAGTCTTCCATCAATGGAATTATTGCGCGCAAGATCCTGGAATATTTTCAACGCACGAATACGATCAGAAACCCCGGGGAGTATAACCTGACCAGGCGTGAGCATGAAATTCTTGAGCTCCTTATCAATGGGCTTAGCTATAAGGAAATTGCCGACAAGTGCTGCATTTCCATTCAGACTTTAAATTCGCACATCAAGAACATTTACAATAAACTGGGCGTACATTCCCGGTCCGAAGCTTCTGCCAAATTCCGAAGCCGCTAATACTGCCGGCGTCCCTTGTTTCCCGTTGAGGCCGTATACCATGGATATGGTAGAGTTTCGGCATTTGCCCCTGCTTTCTACTAAGAACATGGGATGGTTCTGTGTTTCTTCTTCCGGTACATTTACACAGCGAGATCCAGATCAAGTCATCACAAATGGTTTCGGTGATCGCCAACTAAACCTACATCCATATGACACATCCCGTCAACATACAATCCGCCTTCATATCGGAAGTCAGAAAACAGTTGCCCCCAAATGTTTCACTGGCCGATATGCTGGCCGAAATGCTGGGTGTCAGCCGCGACAGCGCTTACCGCCGGATTCGCTGTGAAACTGTACTTTCCCTGGATGAAGTGAAAAAAATTTCCAGCCAGTTGCCTGTATCACTCGACATGCTGCTGGAATCCTCATCCCGCCTGGTTGCGTTCCAGTCGCGCGCATCAGGAGGAGATGCGCAGTGCCTGCATGAATGGTTCACCACCTTTCTCACTCATCTTAATTCAGTCAACAATGCGTCTGATAAGCACATCTTCACCATGACCAGAGATCTCCCCGTCTTTCATTACTTTCAGCATCCCGGATTGGCCGCCTTCAAGATTTACTTTTGGTTACGAACAGCGCAACACACTCAGCGCCAAAGTCCGGTATTTTCTGCTGATGTAATTCCAAAAGAATTACTTTCGAAAGCCAGAAAGATATGGGAACACTACCAGGGCATACCCTCCACAGAAATCTGGAGTATTGAATCGGGGCTGATCACTTTGCGACAGATCGAGTATTGCCACGACTGTGGTTTCTTTTCGGACCCGGAAGAGGTACAGACAATTCTGGACCAGTACGAACAAATACTGGATGGACTTCAGACCGGATGCGCCGCTGGCACAAAAGGGGAGTTGAACAGGCCCTTCCACCTGTACCTGGATGAAATGATGATAACCGGCAACACCTTGCTCTTCAAAATGGAGCAAAAGAGAATTGCATTCCTCCGGCATGATATCGATGGAATGCTCCTCTCATCGCAGGACTCATTCTGCAATCACGAAGAGCGGCGAATCAAGGACCTGATCAGCAAAGCCAGTCTGATCAGTACCTCTGGTGAGAAAGAAAGGATCAGGTTCTTTAGCGCTGTCCGTGATCGGATTGCAGAAACACGAAGTAAGACTTGCGATGGAATTCGGGTTTCATTCATATCCCCGCCCATGAGGCGACAGGCTTAAACGCTGACATTTTGACGACCGATCCGCACCGGATTTGAAATGTCGGCATCCGGGCCGGAATTTACCCGATCGAACTAAGTTGTGCTCCTTGTATCTATGGGTTGACACCAAACATCTGCCTGACTTCAGCGGACTACCTGCCATGTTGCGAAAAGCAATTAAGGAGAAGATAAAACCCGGGAGGTCGTGATCGCGTGAAGTGCAGGCCTCACAAAAGTTCAAAGTAATAGTGTATATTGATGTAGGTCACCCAAACCCGGAACGCGTTGTCGTACATGAAGTTTCTTCTCCTATATGGTTTTCTGTTCAGCGCGATTTCATCAACTGCACAGCATACCGGAGCGTCGATTTTCAGGAAAATCTTTCCTAAGAAGGATACTGTTCTTTATCAGAATATCCGCGGACTGGTTCTTGATCGCGAGACCCATCAACCCCTTGCCGGCGCTTCGATCGTTCAGGACAGCCTGCAATTCAGGGGAACCAACACAGACGAACACGGAAATTTTACGCTTAAACAGTTGCCTGTAGGACGACATAATCTAAGGATCTCATACGTAGGTTACAGCAGTTCAATAGTAAGTGTACTACTTAGTTCTTCCCGGGAGACCGTACTGGAGATACCGTTGGGGGCGTCGCCATTGTACCTGAATGAAGTTGATGTGCATGCAGTAACGGAATCGGAACCCATCGGGGGGAATCTTATACGGACGGATGAGTTGAGTCGCCATGCGGGTAACCGCGGGGAGGCAATACGCAGGGTGGCCATCATGCCCGGCATACAAAGTGCAGACGATTCACGGAATGATATTGTGATACGGGGCAATTCACCGCAGTCCGTCTTGTGGCAGGTAGAGGGAGTTAACATCCCCAATCCAAATCACTTTAATTTTCCTGGTACTTCCGGCGGACCGGTGACCATCATCAACGACAGGATGCTGGCAAACTCCGCTTTTTACTCCGGGGCATTCCCTGCTCAGTTTGGCAACACTACTTCCGGTATATTCGACCTTACTTTTAATACGGGTGACAGCACCAAAAATAATACAGCTTTTCAATTTGGTTTGCTTGGTGCGGAGATTTCCAGTGAGGGTCCGCTATCTTCACGAAAGAGGTCATCATACATTGCCGTCTTTCGAACCTCGACGATCGGATCATTTCATGGTTTGAACTTCGACATTGGTACAGAATTCGTACCCAGGTACAATGACCTTGCGTTCAAACTGAGCTTTCCTGCGCGAAATGGGGCAACACTGACTTTGTTTGGTCTGGGCGGGCTTAGTGACATAGATATCGTGATCAGCAAACAGGATGTACCTTCATTCCTTTACGGCGAGAAAGACCGTGATCAGTATTTCTCAACAGACATGGGTACTTTCGGCGTCCGGTATGAGACACCTGTCCGTTCGGACGACTATCTGTCATTAACCCTGGGGGCTTCCGGGCAGTTCATCAGGTCATATCACGAGTTTGCTTTTCCTCTTGATGTGAGAGCGCAGTTGGTGAGTCTTAGTGGAGGAAATAACCCTGCCGCCGTACCGCCTGTTCAGTGGTATGATTTCAGCGAACGAAGACTTTCAGCATCGGTCCTGTATGCAAAACCTTTGAAGGGAGCCGCCTACCTGCAGGCGGGCCTAAGCGGGGATATTTATTTCCTGAGCTACCGGGATAGCGCCAGGAATGTGACCGTAGAACCCGCCGACACAATGTTTGGCACATGGCGACGGCGGTGGTGGAGCAGCACTACTGCGCTGATGCTTCAGCCTTACATTCAGTATAAATATACCGGGAATAGAATCGATCTCGTAACCGGTATTCATTCGCAGGTTTTTACACTCTGCAATTGCTTTTCGTGGGTAGAGCCAAGGGTGTCGGTTCAATATCACCAAAATGACCGGACGCGTTTTAACGCAGGCGTCGGGTTGCACAGCCAGATGAATCAGCCAAATCTTTACTTCTATGGAAGCGCCAATGATGATTTGGGAAACCCCATTCCTCACAACCGGGATATGAAGTTCACCCGGAGCATTCATTCCGTTGCCGGAATTGAAAAACTGATCACCGTTGACTCCTCAACGTTCCGGCTGAAAATGGAGGCTTACTTCCAGTATTTGTATGATATTCCTGTTGAGCCTGTTCCCTCCGCTTTTTCGTTGATCAACACCGGCGCAGATTTCAGAAGAATATATCCGGAGACAACCCTGGTGAATGAGGGTGTAGGCTATAACTATGGTTTGGAATTAACCCTGGAGAAGGCGTTTTCCCGGGGATACCTTTTCCTGATTACCGGATCCCTGTTTGAATCCAGGTACAAAGGCAGCGACAATGTGCTGAGAGATACCGATTTCAATGGAAACTACATTTTGAATGCTTTGTTTACGCGCGAGTGGCCATTAAAAAGGCAAAACGTTTTCTCAATGGGCACACGGTTTACGTCGGCAGGAGGACGCACCTATGGATTGTTTGATGAGGAAGAATCGCTTCTGAAACGGGATGTTGTGTATGTGAAAGGAACTGAGAACACGTTGCGATTCAGCCCATACCACCGGTTTGACGTCAAGGTAAATTACCGGATCAACCGCAATAAAACATCACATGAGTTCGCGGCGGACATCATCAATATTTTTGACATCAGGAATGTGCTGCGGCTCACTTATGTTCCCGGTATTGAAACCGGAGGAGTCGTGCAACGGGAATACCAGTTGGGCAGACTTCCATTCTTTTATTACCGACTTGAATTTTGACTTTGCCGTACCCGGGCCGCCCATATGTAAGTTAATGTGACCTCCCTCCGGGGGCGCCATTGGAAAACCGCCATATTTACCACATCGTATGTCCTGGGTACAAATTCAACACATTCGAGACCATTTATCTACAATGCAAAACGACCAACCGAGATTAAATCGACTGGCAGGCTATCGCATTGAGGTACTGGCCGGGTTTCCGATTCTTCAAAGCCTGGCATGTTTTTTTGGACACCACCGCCGGAATGAAGGCTTTACTGACTATTCGGAACTATTTCAGGGAAATTGCCTTCCTGTTGTGGCATTGGGAGCATTGGCATTGGCTCATTAAGTACATACCGCTGCTTCCTGCCTGGTTGTGGTATTGCCTGCGCGCACGATCCTTTTGGTTTTTTACCGCTTCCAATCCTTCCCTGACATTCGGCGGCTTCGTGGGGGAAAGCAAGAAGGAAATGTATGCCCAACTACCGGCCGATTGTATCCCCAGAACGATCTTCATTTCCGCTAAAATTCCATTTTCAGAAGTCGTAAAACGATTGACCGATACGTTCGCGTTTCCGGTGGCAGTGAAACCGGACGCAGGTCGCATGGGGCTGATGTTCCGGAAAATAAATTCCATCGCTGAACTTCGGCAATACCATGAAAAGATGAAATACGATTATGCTATTCAGGAGTTCATCGGCTATCCCACGGAGGTTAGTGTATTCTATTACCGTTTCCCCGGGCAGCCCCATGGAACGATAACGGGTTTTGTCAAAAAAGAATGCCTTGCCCTAACCGGAGATGGGACCTCAACACTACGGGAACTCATCCTTCGGTATCCCCGCGTGCGCTTTCGCATCAGCGAAATGATATCAAGACATCGCAACCAGCTTGATACCATTATCCCTGCCGGTAAGTCCTTTGCCTTAGCAGAGGCCTTCAATCTCAGTCGCGGTGGCCGCCTAATAAGCCTGGAGCACGAAAAAGACGAAAGGTTGTTAAAGGTGTTCGATGAACTGAGTAACCATTCGGGACACTTTTATTTCGGAAGGTATGATATCAAATGCGCCTCCATTGAAGACCTGAAGCAGGGAAAAAATTTCAGTATACTCGAATTCAACGGAAGCGGCGCCGAGCCTCACCATGTTTACGGTAACGGGAATACCCTCATGCAGGCATTGAAGATCCTTCTTCACCATTGGGATGTGCTGTTCAGGATCAGCCGCGCAAATTTTAGAAAAGGTGTCACGAAGTGGGGTTTTGAACGTGGCTATCTCCACTTTGTGAAATCCGAGGAGCACATCACCCTGCTAAGGGAATTGGACGCTGAAGTGCGTACGGCCGGAAGCAACGAAGAAACCCAATTATACAAACCGGGGAGAAGGCTGGTATCCGGCATTCTTATACCCTCTGCCGCTTCTGCAAACATTGACCGAAATACCGATGGCGAATGATGAGACGATAATACGGGATTACCTGGACCACATAACAGCAAAAGGGTTCCCCTGCGTTGCCGCTCAGGCCGCGGTGGCAAGGGATCAGGTAAGGTGCATGGTGTCGGAGAATATGGCCGCCGCAGCAGGTGACAAGAGCATTCTGAAATTCCTCTACGAATTCGTCGACCGCTACAGGGATTGCGATAAGCCCTTCAACAGTGCCGCTATAATTTTCCGGAAACCATGGATTCGAAACGAATGGATGTTTGACAAGATGTTGTGGAAGCGGCTAAACGCATTAGGGCATCTTGACAGGCAGAAGTATTCCCACGACCTGCGGGTAGACGCTGATCCTGCTTCCGCGCGATTCGGCTTCAGCATAAAGGAAGAGGCATTTTTTATTATAGGTCTCCATCCGGCGAGCAGCAGGCGTGCCCGTGTTTTCAGGTATCCGACATTGGTTTTTAATCCGCATCAGGAATTTGAAAGGTTACGAATGGCCAATCGTTATGAGCAGATGAAGCGTGTCGTCCGGAAACGAGACATAGCATATTCCGGCTCCGTCAATCCCATGCTGAGTGAATTTGGCGAGGCTTCGGAAGTACTTCAGTACAGTGGCATTAAATACGATTCACAATGGCGATGTCCGTTAAAAAAGAGACCATAGTACCTTTGAAGGTCATTTCGCCCCGCAGCGGCGAGGCATTCACGATGAAAAAAGGGCAACATCTGCAGGTGGTGGATGTTGAAGGCGAGCAAGTGTCCGATCTTATCTGTTTCAACAAGCATGACAAACGCGAAGTCCTGTCTTCCGGTCGTACCATCGACTATGCCGGCTCCATATTCCTGACTAAAGGTCACCTCTTATACTCGAACAGAAGTAACGTCATGCTCGAAATTGTCGACGATACGGTAGGAAGACACGACTTCCTACTGAGCCCCTGCAGCGCAGAAATGTTCCGCAAGCTATACGGTGACACGCAACCGCATCGGGGTTGCTTTGGCAATCTGGCCGTAGTCCTAAGCGAATTCGGGATAGAGCCGGATCGCATACCTGTATGTTTTAATATCTTCATGCACGTCGACGTTGACTCCGGGACCGGTAGAATTTCCGTGTTGCCTCCGAAGAGCAAGGCGGGAGATTTCGTTGTGTTCGAAGCTAAAATGGACTTGATCGTGGGGCTGACGGCATGCTCGGCAGGGATGTCGAACAATTTTTCTTTCAAGCCGGTAGGGTACAGGGTTTGGTGACGCTCCCGGAAAATCTTAACTTGGTCTGCCCTCTGCGGAAGGCCCGCAACAGAGCCTGACTGACCTGAAGCTGTTGTTCAATGGGGCTATTTTCAACCTTTTTCTAATTCTCCAAATCTTTTTCGGAATAGTCTTAACCTGTTGCCATGATCATTACAACCCCAAAAATAACCCTCTGCTATGCGATTCAAATCCCGATCCAAAAATGGTTACACCGCTTACGCCGTGAGCGGTGTTAACTCAATTTCCTTTGCAGTCGACGCTTCCGGTGCCAACACCAAAGGCTTGCTCGGCTTTTCGGTCAAGCGAAAAGACAAGAAAGAAAACCAGGAATACTTCATGTTCAACTACAAGGTATTCCAGGATGTGATCCCAAATCCCCAGCCCAATACCCAACATAGCAGCTACCAGTTTCCCATACAAAGCTTTGTGTGGGATGACTTCTCCACCAGGGAGGAAAGGGAACATACCTACTATTTTTATCCGGTCAAGGGCGATCCAAAGAACCTTATCCACGAATCGCCTGTAGAAATCAGGGTAAAAACCGAGCCCTTGTACAGCAAAACCAATGCACACGATATCTTCTTTAACCGCGGAGTGGCAAGTAGTCAGGCCTATGCGCTTCAATTCGGGAACCAGCCTCCCGATCAGATCAAAAATGCCGCAAAACGAAAGCGCGCCTACGACTGGTTAAGCAGAAACCTCGATGAGGCCATCCTGAAATTCATCCGCAATGCCAAAAAGGGAGATAGTCTTCTGGGCTGTTTCTATGAGTTTCGTTATGCGCCTGTGCTCGATGAATTCAAGAAGGCCATTGACCGGGGAGTTCATGTCCGGATTATTTATGATGCAAAAGTAAATGAGAGCACCGATAAGAAAGGTGTTTTTCACGAAAGTTTTCCCCGGGAAGATAATTTGAGATTCATCCGGAAAGCCAAAATTCCTGCGGCCAATCTGGTCAGGCGGGAAGCCAGTGAAAATTACATTCAACACAACAAGTTTATGATTTTGCTGAAAGGCAAAAAGGAGACTCCGGCTGCGGTCTGGTTTGGCTCTACCAATCTTTCTACCGGTGGCATTCACGGGCAGACCAATGTGGGCCACTGGGTCAGTGATCAGGGCGTCGCAGAATCGTTCAAACAATACTGGGACATCCTCAGCAAGGATCCGGGGATGCAACCCGGCGATACGGCGGCAAAGCGCAGAGCGGACAATAAAAAATTCAAGGAATCAATTGAAGCAATAAGTCCGGATCTGGAATTCACGACACTCGATGATATCCCCAACGGTGAGACTTGCTTTTTCAGTCCGAGGCCCAAAAAGGAGATGCTGGAAATCTACGCACAAATACTGGATGCTGCCGAAAACGTTTCCTGCATTACGCTCGCCTTTGGAATCAGTGATGTCTTTAAGAGTCTGCTGGCCGACAACAGGCAGCAAGATCAGATAACGTTCATGTTACTGGAGAAAAAGGACAAACCCACGAAAACCAATAAGGACACCTTTGTCTATATAAATTCCAGAAACAATGTATACAAGGCGTTCGGCTC
>DATBVZ010000200.1:0-4434 GCA_036515095.1 Cyclobacteriaceae bacterium
CCAGTAAGCCAATTCGAAGGGAGGGTCGCTTGTTTCCGTCGCCGGAAAGATCTCCTGGGCGGGAATGAGCGGCTGACAAAGATGATACTTCTGATCGGCAGGGTTCAACTGGGCAAATGAAGCCATGAATTCGGCCGTCTCAAAGACAATTTCCTGGTACTTCTCCAACGCTTCTTCCGGATTCGCGCGGTATAGCAACTCGGCAAAGTAGATCGGATGCGGCTGCTGCCATACCAGAAAGGCGCCCACGCTGGAAGGACTCTCATTACCATAAGGATCTGTCATCTTGGGCCACCGTGCGCCTTCATAACCTTGCCACGAAGCCGTTTGCCGGGCCTTATCCAATATATCTTCGTACCAGTCCATGCTTTTTTCCAGCAACTCAGAACGGCCCCAAAGTGCAAAGTGAACGCCATGCCACCAATGCATTTCCAGGTGGAACTTGCCGTACCAACTGTTCATCGTAAGTCCTGTTTCCTGCGGCGGCATTGTTCCTGCACATTGGATCCTGGTAAGGTACTGCGACAAAACCACGCGCCGCTCCAGTTCCGCCGCCCCCGGATCCGTGCAGTGGGAAAAGTCAATCACCCCGCCCGAATTCCAGAAAGCATTCCAGAACGATTCGCTTGCTGAGGAAGTGGCCACAAAGTCTGACGTTACGGTTGGGGTTGTATCCTTACTGAACCTCACGCTGAACTCAAACACCGGTCCATCCTTCGAAGGAATTAGCTCAAATTCATGCGCCCCAATTTCCTCGAGTTTGCCGTCCGAAGCAACCGCTACATAGTATTTTGTTGAATCCAGCACGCGTTCCAGTATGGTGCCCTGCGGTGAAGATGAAAACAGAGTCGTTTGATGACGATCGGGGTTTTCAAGATCGTAACCCGGACAAACATGACACTCCTTACCGTAAGGAAACCGCAGCGACACTTTCAGTCGCCCGTTGTTTACCATTGACGAGTTTATCCTGACAGCGAAGCCGTCACCCTCAGTAAGTGCATGCAATTGCACCTCCACCGGATTGCCTTCAACGACGTACTTACTGTTGATCTTTCCCGTCCACAGGTCAAGGGTTTGGTCGATGTCTTTCAGATCGGTTAGCGAGGCGACCGAGCCGTCTTCTTTCGTCAGGGTTAATCCTACCAGTCCGAGATGCAGCCGATGCGGATTTGCCCTGAGCCAGTTTGTGGCATCACCCGCTTTTCCGTTGCTGCGCTGCACGGCATACGGCACCTGCTTTTCATTGCACGATGCATAGACCCTGGCCACATCATCGAGGGCGTATGCTTCGGCACCCGGAATGCTGTGCCATCCCCATTCGGATTGCGTGCCCAGGGATATTCCGTTCTCATATTCGCGGTAAAAAGTCTGCAAACCCGAGACATCCACCGTAAATGCAAACCCGCCATTCCCCACCGACAACGACCCCAGCGTATCCGGGGCCGTAACGTGCACGCTATTCCGACTCACCAACGCTTTTCGATCGATCGTGTCGCGTTCACCGTCACCGCCACCACAAGCCAGGACCAGTATGCCCATCAGTGCGACTGAGATGCTTCGTATAGAAGAGAGATTGAGAGGCATCAAAGGTAAAAGGTATATAGGTATATAAGTGTATAGGGTATATAGGTATATGAGTGTATAAGGTGTATAGGTATATAAGTGTATAAGGTGTATAAGGTGTGTAGGGGTTTTAATCTTCGCCGCAAGGCGAACTAACCCATTATTCTCTGCGTGCCTCTGTGCTCCGCGGTAAAGTCTTCGGAGCACTCGCGTTATTTCACTTTTCCCACTTCTTCCACCGTCACCATCTGTCCCTTATTTCCCCAGCTATTCAGGATGTAGTTCATCACATCGGCGATCTCGGCGTCACTCAGGCCCTGCGGGGCCATTACGTTGTTGTAGGTGGTTCCGTTTACCGTGATCTCGCCTTGCTGTCCGAATTTGATGGCCCTTATCGACTCCTTCTGGTTTTTCATCAGGTAGTCGGCTCCCGCAAGGGGTGGGAACACGGATGGTATTCCCTTTCCGTCCGCAAGGTGACAGGTAACACAGAGTTCTTCATAGACTACTTTTCCGCGGGCAATGCTCTTCGACAATTCGTCTTCCTGACTTTCGGCGGAAAGCGTCACGACACCGGCGCCCGCAATAAACAGGACTCTTAGTACATTCTTCATTAGCTTACGATTCAACTGGAACAATTTTATAGATCTTGCCGCCTTCCACAGCCACATAGATATATCCATCAGGACTTTGGGATACACTCCGCACACGGCCAATGCCCTGGAGCAGCTTTTCCTGATGGGTGACCTTCTCACCGCTCGTTTCAAGTCGCTCTACGTAATGAAATTTCAGGCTGCAGACGAAAATGTTGTTCTTCCATTGCGGATACCGGTCGCTGGTGACAAACAAAAGGTTGCTCACTGCAATCGAAGGCCGCCAGAAGATCACGGGCTGTTCCATACCTGCCTTGACAGTATCCTTGGAAATGATATTACCATCGTAATTGATCCCGTAGGTGATCACGGGCCAGCCGTAGTTGGCGCCTTTCTGTATGATGTTCAGTTCATCGCCACCCATGGGTCCGTGTTCTGTCTCCCATAACATGCCGGTTTCGGGGTGGAGGGCGAGTCCCTGGGGATTGCGGTGGCCGTAGGAATAAATTTCCTTAACTGCTCCTGAGGTTTTTACAAAAGGATTGTCGTTCGGCAGAGTGCCATCATCCCGAATGCGATATACCTTGCCGTTATACGTTTCGAGCGACTGCGCTTTTCTCATGTCACCGCGTTCGCCGATGCTGAAGAAAAGGTATCCGTCGCGATCGAATTCCATCCGGCCTCCGAAATGAGCGCCGGAGTTGGTGAACGGTTTGCCTTTAAAGAGTATCTGCTGGTCGACCAGTGCATTGTCCTTTAATCTTGCGCGCATAATGTAGGTCATGCCGCCTCTTTCGTTAGAATCCTGCGAACGCGCTGCATACGAGATGTATATCCATCCGTTGGTTGCATAGTCGGGATGGAGTTCCAGGTCAAACAGTCCGCCCTGACCTCGGGTAAATACCTCCGGCACGCCTTTGACGCGCTCCTTCACCGCCTTTCCATTCCTGACAACGACAATCTCTCCTGATTTATCCGTAACCAGCATCTCGCCGTTGGGCAGGAATGCCATGCTCCAGGGGACGCCTATGCCCGTCTCAATGGTGTCGAGACGAAATGTAAGCTTCTCCGACTGGACAGCGTCTTCGTTTGAAACCTGCAGAAAAGAAATGAGCTGCGTTGTCAGGATCATAAGTGCGCCAATATGCAAGAAGGTATTCTTCATCAAAATCGTTCTTAGAAGCGTCAATAATAACTAAAAAACACTGCAGTTCAACACGGATTTGGATGGATGGGAAGGCATCGTTATCGGGGTTTGTTCTTTGAAACTCTGACTATCACTGACGCGTGCCACATTCAACCCTTCAGGGTTGCGGGCTGCCATTCATCCAATCCCCCGGTTGCACCGGGGCTATTCATATTCAACCCTTTTCAGGGTTGGTTTTGAATGGGGCTCGTAGAACTCGAGAGACACGTGGGACTGTATGGGCACGTGTACATGCGGACCTTCACGCTGTGGCTTCACGCGAAGGTCCAATTTGCGTTGCCTGTTGCCTAGCGCCTACTGCCTACTTTTTGCCTATCCCCTTCACCACCTCCGCTGAAACCTCAAACACCGTACCATGCCTTATCCCCTGGGGCATGACAAGTTTTTCGGATTCATCAGTCCACGTAATCAGGTCGGGGGAGGTGATCACACCATATTTGTGCTGCGTATATTTATCGAAGTACACAAACCACTTGTCCCCGATCTTAATTGCTGTGGGCCCCTCTGCCCAATAGTCGCCTGTAATTGGTTTACCGGGATTGGTATAGGGTCCTTCCGGCATGTCTGCGCTCGCGAGCCTGAGGTTCTTTTCCGGAACGGCGGGCTTATCGGTTTCGTCCTTCAGGATCATCATGTATTTTCCGCCGGAGGCAATGATGGTCGCGTCGATCACACTGAAGCCATGATCGTAGAGGAGGGCAGTGGGAGTGAAGTATGTAATATAATTCCTCCCTTAACCGAGCATTTTCCGGATATTAGCCTTTCCTTTGTCTTTGATCGCTTCCCGGCATGTTCCGCTTCTTCATCCTGCTCACCATTTATGTTATATCCTGCTGCAACACCAATGCCCAGCAGAAAAAAGAGATCCTATACGCCGGTACTTTCTTCGGAACGGGCAGCAAAGGCATATACGTTTTTGAGTTCGACCGTATAAAAGGAAAGCTCACTTTGCTGCAGACGGTACCTACCCTGGAGAGTCCCACTTACCTGGAGATCCACCCGTCCGGGAAATTCTTGTATGCGGTTAACCGCGGGCCGGTAGAAGAAATGCAAAATTCGGGATCCGTCAGC
>DATBVZ010000201.1:0-2791 GCA_036515095.1 Cyclobacteriaceae bacterium
GCGTTCACCGGCTGATCGAACGCGCTAAGAACGGCAAGCTTCCGTTACCGGCCATAAATATCAATGACTCGGTAACGAAGTCGAAGTTTGACAACAAGTACGGTTGCAAGGAATCTCTGGTGGATGCCATACGAAGAGCAACCGATGTGATGATGGCGGGCAAAGTGGCTGTTGTTGCAGGGTATGGTGATGTAGGCAAGGGATCTGCGGCTTCACTGCGTGGCGCAGGCGCCCGGGTTATCATCACCGAAATTGATCCGATCTGTGCATTGCAGGCCGCCATGGATGGCTTTGCTGTGAAGCGGATGGACGACGTGGTTAGTGAAGTGGATATCGTCGTGACAACAACCGGCAATTGTGATATTGTCGTCGATCGCCATTTTGAAAAAATGAAAGATAAAACCATTGTTTGTAACATTGGTCACTTTGACAATGAAATTGATGTGGCGTGGCTTCGCAAAACCGGATCCTGGGATAACATCAAGCCACAGGTAGACCTGGTAACGTTGAAGAATGGCAAGCAGATCATTCTCCTGGCGGAAGGGCGCCTGGTCAACCTCGGTTGCGCTACCGGACACCCTTCTTTTGTGATGTCTAATTCATTCAGTAACCAGACGCTGGCACAGATTGAACTTTGGTCGCATTCCGACAGCTACGAGAACAAGGTTTATATGCTGCCCAAGCACCTGGATGAAAAAGTAGCCCGCTTGCACCTGAAAAAGATCGGGGTTGAACTGGATGCCCTTAATGATAAACAGGCTGCATATATTGGTGTAAGTAAAGAAGGCCCGTATAAGCCGGAGTACTACCGCTATTAAGCACAACGCTCTCTGCTTGCAAAATAGAGAGGACCCCGGGGAAACCCGGGGTTTTTTTGTTTGGATTTTGGTTGCCTGAAAACCTACGGGCGTTAAATTTGAATGCTGGCTCGCCTTTATTCCGACGGTCAGCCAAAAACAACCCGATTTGAAATGAAGACAATCGCCTTCCTGGCTTCCGTAAGTTTCTGCCTCGCCGGTTTTTCCCTGAAACCGATAGCTTATGCAACCGACGATCACGTCGAATTCATTTGCATGAAGAAGAAACTTTCGACGAAAACCTGTCATTACAATTTCGTAATTGACGGCGCCAGGTACCGGTACGTTGATATCGGCTGCAAATTCAAGGAACGTCAGGATGTTATCAAGCGTGCAAAGTCGGGTCGCCTGGCACTTGCGCGCGACTGGGAGATAGAATGCCCGGAGGCGGGACAGAGCAATTCATCCGACCGCCGGTAAGTGGGCGCGGCCATTATCCCCGGAGCAACCTGCACTTCTCATCTACGTTATACATTCAGACCCCTCTTTGGCCCCTTCAGGCGTGTAGAACTTATTGCCTGAATTCCGACGGAAGTCCTCATTTCGAGGAATGATTCCACAAACAGGAACATTTCAATTTTTGCGGAAATTCCATTAAGGCTTTGTATTACAAGGCATTAAAGGAGAGGGCGATTTCCGGCACAACATTTCGTCTTAGGGAGAGCAGGAACAAAGTTTCCAAAAGCTAAAATGAAATGTTTAACTAAATTAACCGAATCATGAAAAAAATGTTGTTTGCCCTCCTGGCCTTAGTCGGAAGTTTCTCCGTAGTGAGCGCCGCAGCCACCGTATTGAATGACAATGCAACTGTAATCGCTCTGGAAGATGAAAAGATGCAGATCAAGCCGGAAGAACTTCCTGAAGCAGTAAAGGCTGCTTTGAACAGTGAAGATTACACCGGCTGGCAGATCAGCGCGGCCTACAAATATGCGGACAAGGACGTATATGAAGTAGAACTGAAGAACGGTGAAGAAGTTGCGACCGTTAAATTTGATAAGGACGGCCAAAGGATAGAAGAATAATCATTATTCGCCCTTATTTACGTAAAAAAGAAAGTCGGAAGGATATTCCGACTTTCTTTTTTATTTTTCCGGGTCGCAAGATTATTATGCCGAAAATCCTCCTGATAGAAGATGATAAGACTTTCTCCCGGATCCTTGAAGGTTTTTTGGGAAAGAACCGATTTGCTGTAGAAACGGCCCACGACGGAAAGGTCGGTCTTAAGAAATTCCACGAGGGCACCTGGGACCTGATATTGCTGGACTACAGGCTCCCCGATGTCAACGGCCTGGAGATGCTGGCCGAATTGAAAAAGGCTTCACCCGGCATACCGGTTATTATAATGACAAGCTTTACGGACATCCGGACTGCCGTAAAGGCGATCAAATCAGGCGCTTACGAATATATAACCAAGCCCGTGAATCCGGATGAGCTGCTCCTGGTGATGAGAAATGCCCTTGACCGAGGGAGGGAAAGCAACGGTCAGGGTAGTATCGCCAAAGAAAAGCCCACGCGTGATTATGTCATCGGTAAAAGCGCGGTTTCGCAACAGCTCCACGAATACGTCCATCTGGTGGCGCCAACAGACATGTCGGTCATCATTGAAGGGGAAAGCGGAACCGGCAAGGAATACGTGGCCAACTCCATCCACCACCTCAGCAAGCGCTCCAAGAAACCGTTTGTGGCCGTGGATTGCGGAGCCCTGTCCAAGGAACTTGCCGCCAGCGAGCTGTTTGGTCATGCAAAAGGCTCTTTTACAGGTGCCGTAACTGAGAAAATGGGGCAATTTGTGTTTGCCAACGGGGGCACCATCTTCCTGGATGAGGTGGGCAACCTGTCGTATGAAGTACAGGTAAAGCTTCTGCGGGCACTGCAGGAACGGGTGATCCAGCCGGTCGGCTCAAACAAGGAAATAAAGATCGATGTGCGGATAC
>DATBVZ010000202.1:0-3697 GCA_036515095.1 Cyclobacteriaceae bacterium
AACGAACAAAAGAAATCGGGATCAGAAAAATTCTTGGGGCAACCGTCGCTGACCTGTGGCAAATGTTGTCCAAAGACTTTGTGGTGTTGGTGATCCTATCCTGTGCAATCGCCATCCCCTCGTCCTATTATTTCATGACCAACTGGCTGCAGAATTATGAGTACCGGACCGAAATATCCGTCCTGGTCGTTGCGGCGGCAGGTCTGGGGGCCTTATTGATCACGTTGCTAACCGTAAGTTTTCAAATGCTGAAGGTCGCGTTTGGCAATCCGGTTGATTCGCTGCGGTCGGAATAGGAGGAATGCCCAGGCGAGCTCAGGGATTGACGTTTATTATGTTCCTCTTTGGATAATCTCATTAGTTTGAGCTATCTTCATCTTTCATCAGTTTCTGAACGTTTTTCACTCAAGCAAAAACCCGGCTAAGTCATATTTGGCAATACTTAAATTTCGTATCATGAACAGAAAGGCATTTATCAAAAAGTCTATTGGAGCGATTGCACTGACAGGTGCAGTCCCAACTCTTGCATTCTCCCGGTCACAACAGGAACCCGGTCCGCTGGACGTAAAGTTGGTCAAGGATTTTGTTGTTGCCGGACACAAGGATTTGGAACTGGTAAAGGAGATGCTTCAGGAGCGTCCAAATCTGATGTATTGCCGCTATGACTGGGGTAACGGAGATTTTGAGGAAGCAATCGAAGGAGCAGGGCATGTTGGTAACAAGGACATTGCGAATTACCTGATTTCGCAGGGTTCCAGGGTGAATCTCTTTGTACTTACCATGTTGGGGAAAACAGATCTGGTAAAGCCCACGCTTGAAGCCTATCCTGAACTCGTCTTTGCCAAGGGACCACACGGATTTACGCTGCTTCATCATGCCAAGGTCGGTGAGGCTCAGGAATTATACGATTACCTGATGGAAAAAGGATTGAAGGAAACACGGATAGCGCTAACGTAGGAGGGTGTAGGAGATTATCCGGTGGCTGAGCGGAGTCGAAGTCAGCGGAGTCGAAGCCAGCGGAGTCGAAAGCTACTAACAGTAATCATAGTTTTCGCAAAACGCTCACTTAGCGTTCGTCAACAGAATTATCTGGTAAAGTTTGGTCATTCTCGACCTTTACAAATTCTATTCAAATACCGGGTCAAGCCCTGCTGATGTTCAAGTTGTACCGCAGGCGAACAAATTAGTCCGTAGACGGACATGTAAAGCGGGAATTTGAGGGATAGCTAAGGCTGAAAGCGATTCTTTTCGCAGTGGCATTTTTTTTGACTTGCTCTCAGTTCGTTGGGTGTATGTGATGCGACCATGTCAATATGGTTGACTCGATGAGAGATGAGTAACTTAAGTTCTTCCAAAATCAATCCAAATGCTATGAAATCAACCACCATCTTCACTCTTATTTTGAGCCTTTCCGCCTGCAATTTCCTCTTCGGTCAGCGCGGTCCGGCTGCTCCGGAAATGGATCCAAAGAACTTTACAGTTCACAACCGCGAGGTTGCATATGCGGATGGCGTCGCCCATTTAAATGCGAACGAAAATGACGGAGTCCTATGGCTCAATGGTTTCAATTTTAAGAATGGAACTATTGAACTGGATATAAAGGGAAAGAATTCCCCCGGACAGAGTTTTGTCGGAGTTGCATTCCATGGAAAAGATGACCAAACCTATGATGGTGTGTATTTTCGGCCATTCAACTTTAAGAACCCGGACCGAAAGTCACACGCGATCCAGTACATTTCCTTGCCGAGGTACGACTGGTCTGCGCTGCGAAACACATTTCCCGGTAAGTATGAGAACGAAATGAATCCTGTTCCAGATCCTGATGATTGGTTCAGCGCCAGGATCGTTGTCAACTATCCGCAGGTAAAAGTCTATGTTGACGGATCCCAGCAGCCTGTACTGGAAGTCGAGCAACTCAGCGACACCAAACAAGGCACAGTGAGTTTGTGGGTAGGTAATGGTTCGGAGGGATGGTTCCGGAACCTGAAAATAACCAGCAACGATTGACGCATTTCTGTGCTATTTTTGCTGTACAGTTCTCCAAGTTCAATTGACCGTTTTACGAATGCACAGGGATTGTCCGACAAATTTCGTTCTGGCAGGCTACCTTTTTGCAGTTCTTGCCCTATCGGCTTCCTGCGCCAGAGATGAACGTATTGAAGGTATTCCCGGCAACAAGATATCGGCCGCAAGACTCGACAGCTTCCTGGAATCTAAAATGAAGGAGTTGAGCGTTCCGGGGCTGTCGATGGCTGTTATCAACGATGGAAAAGTAGTGCATCACCGGGCTATGGGGTTTGCCAACGCCGAGCAAAAACTGCCTGTGACCGACAAAACCATATTTGAAGGAGCGTCGTTGTCAAAATCCGTCTTTGCGTTTTTTGTCATGACGTATGTTGATCAGGGCAAGCTTGATTTAGATAAACCACTCTATGAGTATTACCCTTATTCGGACATCGCTTATGACGAACGCTATAAAAAAATAACAGCCCGAATGGTATTGAGTCACCGGTCTGGGTTCCCGAATTGGAGGACTGACGAAGGTGACGATGTGCTAAAGATAAAATTCGAACCCGGCACAGGGTATCTGTATTCAGGAGAGGGATACCAATACCTGGCAATGGTGCTCAGGGAAATCGAGGGTACGGACTGGAAGGGACTGCAGGCAATTTTTCAAGAAAGGGTGGGGCATCCAATTGCCCTTGAGCATACTGTATTCATCCAGACGCCATACACGATCAGCTATAAGGCTGAACCACACGATGGGAATGGAAAACGGATAGAGAAGGAAGACGAGTATGACAGTGCGAACGCTGAGTTCGGCGCCGCCTATTCAATCCACACCGAATCGCTTGACTTTTCTAAGTGGATGATCGCAGTAATGAATAAGGAACTGTTGTCAGAAGCGAGCTATGCCGAACTGTTCAAACCACATTCGGACGTTTCATCCGGTGTGCTTGATGTTGACTATTCGCTGGGCTTCCTGGTGCCTCGATTTCCTTTTGCAGAGGATATCTATCTGCATGCCGGGCACAACAGCGGATTCACCTGCTGGTTTGCGCTCGATGTTGAAAAAGATAATGGATTTGTGATTTTCACCAATTCAGACAGCGGTGAGCAACTCGGCGAAGACTTGCTCTATTTTATGATGACCGGATTAACGACACCCCAATTGCTTGGTGTTGGTATTGCCTTGGCGGTCATTTTTCTGTTTGGTGTGGGATTTCTGATTTGGTTTGCAATACGAAAGTGGCGAAGGAGAGGGGTACGGGGGCGCCTTCCTGATTATGGGTCATTGTTTAAGCATCCGAAGGTGTTTTGAAACTTGAAAGGTGTAAAGGTATAGGTACATAGTTATATAAGGTATATTGCGGTTGTCCCATATATCCCTTGAGTCCCCCAAGTCCCTTAAAGCAACAGTGCATTCGCTGCGGCGTTCTGTATGTTCAACCGTTATGTTGACGGTCTCGGTACCTGGGCACCTCAGGACAGGATGTTTTACGTGAACCGGGCAAAATCCCGCGCCGAGGAGGGTTATGCCAATTACAATCCTTATCACTGAAAAGTTTGTCGTATGAAAGCGCTATTCTACATCGGCTTGGTTTTACTTGCTCTGCTCGAGATCCTGAAAGTGTACTTCAGTTATTTCGGGAGGGCATGGAAACCCTCCCCTACAAAAAAAAGAGATTCATGAAAA
>DATBVZ010000203.1:0-6611 GCA_036515095.1 Cyclobacteriaceae bacterium
CAGTGAACGGGGAAGAGCTCAATTGGCGGCATTATCCAGGCCGATCATCATAAATGCTCCCCAATAGAGCGGAGCAGGATACTCTGCACGCAATTCCTTTTTAGCCCTCGTGAAGCTTTCCCGGAGATTGTTGCTCGCCAACCAGTTCTGGTAGAATTTTAGCATTAGTTTACGGGTAGCCTCGTCATCCACCCTGAACATGCTCATGATCAGTCCCTTCGCCCCCGCTACAAGAAAGGCGCGTTGCAGTCCGTACACACCCTCGCCCTGCTGAACGTCACCCAGACCGGTTTCACAGGCGCTCAGTACTACAAGGTCAGTCTTGTCCAGGTTTAGACTCATGGCTTCATAGGCAGTCAGAATACCGTTGTCTATGTTGTAATTGTAGTTCGTCTTGTTCAGCAGATCACCGGCACCTTTCAACAATAGTCCTGTCCGCATCAGCGGGTTCTGTGCCAGGACCGCTTCGTTCCCCTGAATTTGCTCGGCCAGGGTGACCTCCCGGGAGCGCCGGTAGAGGCCGTGGGTGGCAATGTGAAATATTTTGGGGCTGTTTACGCTCTTTACGGTTTCCTCTGCAGCCGCCGATTCAACGTACCCCTTTGTTTCCCAGCCCCTCTGCTTCAGCAGGAAGTCCAGTTGGGACACTTCCTGTTCTGTTCCCGGTAAAGAAGCAATGGTCACTTCGGAGGAGGCCGTCAGGTAGAATGTGGGATTACCAAACATATAGGCAGTGTTGCCATCCGCCTTTTCCTTTGCGCTCCGTTGTTTTGCATGAAGGTCGCGCGTGTTGCTCACCAGTATGATGTTGGTATTGTCGATCACGTATTTGCCGTCCGGTGTGGGGATAGCCTCAAGGTTGATCTGGTTGTAGACACCATCGGCGGACAAATAAACAGCTGAAGCTGTTCCGATTTCCTGTTCGATCGGGCGCCAGAAAACGCCGTATGAAATGTCGTCGTGGATAATTCCGGTAATGGCGTTGCGGTAATACTTGAAGAAGCGGGTCTCCATCTGGCGTCCATTACCCATAACGATCACCCCCGGTTTGCGCGATGAGTTCTTAACGTATAACCCTGCATAGATAATGGAATCCGTAAGAACGTGATCGAAGTACCGGTAGCGAACCAGTTCGAGCGCAACTTCATTTTCAGCAAGTGATCCGGCGACCATTTCAAACCGCACAGGCTCCTTCTCAAATACCTGCGCGAAATCTCCGGATCGCGAACTCAGCTCTTTTTCGATCCGCTCCACTTCCTGTTGCAGGGCGGCAGGCTCGATTTCATTTTCAAGCAATTCCTGCGGGCTCATTGAAAGTGCCAACGTCAGCAGTTCCTTCTTTTGTACCCATTCGGTGTATGTCTGCTTTAAGGCCTCATCCGTGCTGCTCATGATCCGCTCCCGGATTTTTATGGAGGAGCTCAGCAATAAGGCCTTGGTCAGCAATTGATAGTCATATACCCTTCCTGCAAGATCCCTGAAGTCGTCGAGGTTACTAAACGCCAGGGTATTGTAAAACTCAAAATCTCCCTTGATGGTATTCCAGTATTTTGCCTTTTCTCTTTCACTAAGGGCAGGGAAATAATTGTTGATGAAGAGCTCGTACTTGCTGAGGGCTTCCTCGATCAGGCGCTTTGATAGCTTGAACTTCTTCTGCATGTAATAGACCTTGCTTAACTTGGAAATAGCCTTGACATATTCAGGGTGACTGGTGCTGAAAAATTTTTCATACAGGCTTTTCGACCGGTCGTAGAAGGCCGCTGCCTGGTCAAAGTCGCGCTGCTGGTAGTACACGTCGCCCGTAAGAATGTGGATGGCGGCGAGATTAATGTTGTTTTTGGATCCGGTTTTTACACGCCAGATGTCGCCCGCCTCAGCCAGCAATTCAAAGGCAGACTGTGATTTTTTTTCGGAAATGCAGACAATTGCCAGGTTCTTCAGGATCTCTGCGTATTGGGGGTTCTGTGTACCAAGCTGCGAAGCGATGATCTTCCGCGATTCGATCATCAGGGGTTCAATATTTTTGGGATCATCCCCGTTGTAGAACCGGATCAGGGCGAGTTGGGAGAGTGACCGCGCGACGTCGATGTGGTTGCGACCGAATTGTTTTTCCTGACTCTCCAGGGCACTGGAAATGTATTTTTCAGCCTGTTCATAGTCACCCAGCGTCCTGTATATATCGCTCAGCAGTTTCTGTGTGGGCGCCGCCTTGGTAGACTTCTCGCCAAACGCATTGACCGCGATCCGGTTGGCCCTCATTGCGGTATGCTGGGCTTCCGTATAATCGCCTTTGGCCAGCAACATCTGGCCCTTCTCTACCAGGGGTTGAATGAGACGGATTGATTCCTGGCCATACAGCCGCTCATACTCTTCGAACAACTGAATCAATAATTTGTTCGCATTGGAATAGTGTCCCAGCTGAATCAGGAGTCCGCTGAGTTCTTCTGCGGTAGAAAGTTCATTCGAAACAGCGCCCTTTGACCGGGCGATTATCTTGCGCGACTTTTCCAGGTTGGCGCCTGCTTCATCGAATTGTCCCCGGATACCGAAGAGTCTGGCTTCCGTTTCCACCGCGTCAACCATCGCGGCAGTGTACTCCGGAAAGTCCCTGTTTTTTCTCAGGTCGATAACTTCGATCGCTTTTTCAATATCATTGGCGGCAATTTCGTACTCGCCCACCTTCAACCGGATCTTTGCGAGGTTGGTGAGTTCCATACCATACAGGATGTCGTCATCGCGGTATTTCTGCAGTGCCGCCTCGGATGCCACTTTTAACGTTTGCGATGCCAGTTGGTATTGATCGGTAAGTTCATACAGGGTCGACAAGTGATTCAGTATTTCAAGGATGTCCTTGTGCCGCAGCGAAATTTGTTTTTCTACGACCCCCGAATAAGACGCTTTATAAATAGCCTGTGCTTCGTCGATCTTGTTCGTATAATCCAGAAAATAATTGGCCAGGTAAATCCGGGTGAGGTGATACTGCGGGGCATCCTCACCGTACAGTTCCTTCGAAACTTCTGTTATCCGGGTCAAATAAGTTTCTGCATTGGCATATCGTTTGTCAATGATGGAGATATCGTACAAAAAGGAAAGAATGCGCAGTCTGGTCTTATAATTCGGGGGCAAGTCAGGACTGTTCAGTATCAGGATTGCCCTGTTCTCCAGGTTCTTTGTCTTATCCCGGTTTAGACGCGCATCAAATTCAACGGCGTCCATGTTGATGTGCAGGAGACTGTTCTTCGGAAAGTATTTGGTAAGCGCCTTCTGATATTCCAGCTTGGCGTTGTTGTATCTCGCCCGGTTGCTGTTTTGCATCAGCTCCTTAAGCCATGTCAGGTAAACGGTATGGGCGAGTTCATTGGTGGGACTGATCCGACGTTTCAGGTCGTTCAGTATAGCATCCATTTGAAGTTCCTTCGGGCGGCTCCCCGTATTCCCGTTCTCAATCATGTAATCTGCCCAACGAAAACGGTTCTCGATGCCCACAACATTGGTTTCTCCCAGGTATCGCGTCTTGCCGCGCAACCAGGAATCAACTGCGTTGAAGGCAGAGTCGGCGCTGATCAGCATCCCGCCCTTGTTGTAGGCAGCGCCGATCAGCATCAGGCATTTGGCATAGTCGCCATAACGGGCTGCGAGCTCCTGCTGGGGAACACGCCGCGTTCTTATTGTACCGTTCTCTGTTGTCGTCTCCTTTTCAACAGCGCGCCTGGCGAGTACCGGCTCCTGGTTTCGAAGCAGCTCCAGCGCCTCATGGGCAAATCCCTGTTCGATCATTGCCTCGGCCCTGACCAGCGCAATCCGGATTGCCAATCCTTCCGTCATGGCATCGGTCTTTTCTATGAGTTGGGCCGCCCGTTCCAGGTGCTCCCTGCTCAGGCGAAAATTTCCGTAGCGATTGTAGATCTCGGCCACATCAAGCAGCAGGAAGCCGTGGTCCGCACTTTCTTCGCCGGCAGCGGCAATGCTTCCCGCGATGGCGCTTTTCAGACTTGCATCAAACCCGGCCAGTAGGCCCTGGGCAAGATTAATTTTTGCTTCGCGCAAATAGTAAGCTGCCAGGTGACTATCCGCACCGCTCTTAGGGATCGACCTTCTGTATTTGACAAGCGCCTTCATTGCCTTGGCGTAATTGCCGCCATTATAATAAGTGTCAGCCTTGCTCAAGTGCTTTAACTTTTGGGGGAAAACTTCCGTGTAAATCAGAAAGAGGCTTCCGCAGAATAGTGATCGAAAAAAAACAGAGGCACACGACCTCACCGCGGGCGAAAAAGCAGCAAACTTCCCGACTTTCATAATGATGGCAGGTTTGTGTTGGTTTGGGACATTAAAACTAATCAATTTAACCGTATGCGGCTTGAACTTCACAGATTCATGCCTGCTGTTCACAGAAGAATACCATTCATTGAGCAACTAAAACGACCGCTTTCCGCGTGATCACCGCACCTCTTGCAGCAGTCTTTCGAGAATTGTTCGTGCTGCCTGCGTAACGGCGGTACCAGGACCGAAGATAAATGCGACCCCCGCTTCGTGTAAAAAATCATGATCACGGGTGGGAATGACGCCGCCTGCAATGATCAGAATGTCTGATCGGCCCAATTGCTTCAATGCTTTGATCAGCTCCGGTACCAGGGTTTTATGCCCTCCGGCCAGGCTTGAAATGCCCACGACGTGCACATCATTCTCAGCCGCCTGCCTGGCTACCTCCTGGGGGGTCTGAAAGAGCGGACCGATATCGACGTCAAATCCCATATCCGCAAACCCGGTGGCTATAACCTTGGCGCCGCGATCGTGACCATCCTGGCCCATCTTGGCCACCAGTATCCTTGGCCTGCGTCCATCCCGTGAAGCAAACGTATCCGACAATGAACGTATGCGTTCTAACTCCTTGTTGTTTTTCATCGCACCGGAATATACACCTGAAATTGATCTTATTGTGGCCGTATAGCGACCGAAAACTTTTTCCATTGCATCGGATATCTCCCCGAGCGTGGCGCGGGCGCGTGCGGCCCTGACAGCGCATTCCAGCAGGTTGCCTTCGCCGGACGAAGCACACTCGGTAAGGCTTGTCAGCGCTGTTTTCACAGCTCCTTCATCGCGCTCCGATCGCAATCTGGTAAGCCGGGCGATTTGCTCGTTGCGAACAGCGGTGTTGTCCACCTCCAGAATATCAAAATCGGGTACTTCGTTAACCTGGTATTTGTTTACCCCGGTAATAACATCGATTCCGGAATCTATCCTGGCTTGTTTGGCGGCGGCCGCCTCTTCAATCCGCATTTTAGGAAGGCCGTGCTCGATGGCGCGTGTCATGCCTCCCAGTGCCTCCACTTCCAGTATCAGCACGTGCGCCTTTTCAGCAAGCTCAGCGGTCAGCCGCTCGACCAGATAGGAGCCCCCCAGCGGATCCACGACACGGACTATTCCGGTTTCTTTTTCGATGAAGAGCTGTGTATTGCGCGCTATGGCTGCGGAAAAATCAGTGGGAAGTGCTATCGCCTCATCCAATGCATTGGTGTGCAGGGATTGCGTGTGTCCCAGTATGGCGGCAAGGGCCTCCGTGCAGGTACGTGTTACATTGTTGTAGGGATCCTGTTGAGTAAGGCTCCAGCCTGAGGTCTGACAGTGAGCGCGCAGCGCCATGGATCTTGGATTTGCGGGATTGAACTTTTGCACCAGTGATGCCCAGAGCAACCGTGCTGCCCGCAGCTTAGCAATCTCCATGAAGAAATTCATTCCAATTCCCCAGAAGAAAGACATCCTGGGAGCAAAATCGTCAATTGGAATTCCGGCGCCAATGCCTGCACGAACGTATTCAAGACCATCGGCCAGCGTGTAAGCCAGCTCCATGTGTGCCGGTGCGCCGGCCTCATGCATGTGATAGCCGCTGATGCTTATGGAATTATAGCGGGGCATATGCCGGGTGGTATACGAAAGAATATCGGTGACAATGCGCATGGATGGCGCCGGCGGGTAGATGTACGTATTGCGCACCATGAACTCTTTCAGAATATCATTCTGAATTGTACCACTGAGTTGCGCCGAATCGACGCCTTGTTCCCCGGCGGCCACTATATAAAATGCCAGGATGGGAATTACGGCGCCGTTCATTGTCATCGAAACCGACATCTTGTCCAGCGGAATCCGGTCGAAAAGAATTTTCATGTCGAGCACGGAGTCGATAGCAACGCCGGCCTTTCCTACGTCGCCGGTTACGCGCGGATGATCGGAATCATATCCGCGATGGGTTGCAAGGTCGAAGGCAACGGACAAGCCGCGCTGGCCGGCCGCAAGATTCCTCCTGTAAAACGCGTTCGAATCCCTGGCGGTAGAAAAACCGGCGTATTGCCGTATGGTCCATGGCCTGGTCGTGTACATCGTTGCATGCGGGCCGCGCAAAAATGGTGGTATGCCTGCAGTAAAGTCCATGTGAAGGAATCCACGTAAATCGTCGCGTGTGTAGGAAGGCTGAACCGCAATGGTTTCAGGGCTCATCCAGGGATGCATTTTCCCTGCACCTTTTTTCCCGGGGTTGAACGCATCGAATGCGATGGTTGAGAAGTCGGGTCTCATTCTGGTTTTGACATGTTCGTAAAGACTTCCCAGGCGGCTTT
>DATBVZ010000204.1:0-2540 GCA_036515095.1 Cyclobacteriaceae bacterium
ATAATAGTTTACATTGAAGTAATCGCTGGTCCATTCCCAAACGTTGCCGATGATATCGTAGAGTCCGTAGTCATTTTCGGGAAAGCTTTTTACGGGAGCGCTGCTGCTGAATCCATCCTCACCGGAATTGTCTCCCGGAAAAACACCTTGAAAGGTATTGGCCATAAATTTTCCCTGCGGCGTAAATTCGTCTCCCCAGGAATAGCGTTGGCCTTCATGTCCGCCGCGTGAGGCGAACTCCCATTCCGCTTCAGTAGGAAGCCGCTTGCCGGCCCATGTGCAGTACGCTGTGGCGTCCTCATACGAAACATGCACTACGGGATGATCCGATCTTCCTTCCAGGTTACTTTCCGAGCCCTCCGGCTGTTTCCAGTTCGCCCCGGGCGTCCACTTCCACCACCTGGAGTAATCTTCCAGGTTGATTGCATAGGGGGGAGGTGTGAATACCAGCGAGCCGGCGACCATCACACTGTCGTGTGGCCTTGCCGTTCCCGGAGGAAGCTGCTTTTGCAGTTCTGTCCAATCGGGCTTTCGTTCAGCAGTAGTGACATATCCCGTTTGGTCGGCAAATTCTTTGAATTGCGCATTTGTTACCTCCGTCTCATCCATCCAGAATCCATCCACCCTCACGCGGTGGGCAGGACGTTCAGCTTCGTATGACTGCGGATCGTTTGTTCCCATCGAGAATTCACCCCCGGGTATCCAGACCATACCGGCAGGAGCTTCTCCCTCGCCGGGTTCAGCCACAGCGGAAATTGATGCGGTGTTCACCTCGTTCTTTTTCCCGGAACAGGCAACCAGCATCGCGACTGCAAGTAAAATATTGAAAACCCGGTTATTCCCCACAATGATGTCAGGCCATTTTTTTTAAAGGTAGGTGAAATTTACGGAATGGATTTGATTTGAATTGCCTCTGTTCCTATCCGGAAATTCGTTCAAGGACCTTCTCAACGCCGCTGGCGATATTTCTTTTGGCGGCCGTCTCGTTTTTGACCACAACAGCAGACGCTACCGCCTCGCCGACCAGCGTATTTGTTTTGCTGTCAACAAAGTCCACGGTCACGGTGCCCTGCCTGTAATGATTGACAACAACTTCCTCGCTCTCCCAATGGTAGTTGCGCTGTCCCATATACCGGGGAGCGTCCATGATCGTCGTCTCCCGGGTTTGCGCCCTTTCCTCCACGACAACGCCTATGTTCAAAAGCAACCCGGGAGATGCCGATGTCTG
Source organism: Cyclobacteriaceae bacterium (assembly GCA_036515095.1). Taxonomy (GTDB): domain Bacteria; phylum Bacteroidota; class Bacteroidia; order Cytophagales; family Cyclobacteriaceae; genus ZC4RG29. The sequence continues at coordinate 1,229 of DATBVZ010000204.1, forward strand.
TGCCAGTCCCCTTTGCGTGAGTTGCCTGGCAATTTCATCTTTTATCCATTCGACCCGCTCGTTGTAAGACGCACTCACATCACCGCTGACGTCGACGGTATAAAAATCGAAAGTCTTGTAGTTAGCCAGCGAAAATCCTTCCGCCGTATCCACCTTAAGGATCTTCACCGGCGAACAGGCACTGAGGCCGGCCAATAGCAGCATAAAAGTCCGTACTCTCATACGATGAGTCTCTTTTACCTAAATTTACCTCCGGGGTTGCATTTATGCAAAAATGTGTTGAAGCCATCCACGACAATGAGATAAAGGGGCAATGGTGATGATTTCCCAGCAGCCCATTCACTGATTTACTCATTCACTTATTTCTTTCGAAAATCGTACTGCATGAGATTCCGCAAATTTACATTTTGTTAAATTTATCATAACCTTTGGTGTTTTGATATTAACCCTGGGGTCGTACTTTTGATTCGGGTCTTCATGAATGAAAGGAAACCCTCTGGCAATGAAAATCACGCGACGAAATTTCATCCGTTCATCGGGTATTGTGAGCCTTGGCTTTCTGGGTCTTGCCCGTTTCAATGACGGGTTTGCATCCCCTGAAGAACACGCCGACGGAAAATATGGCCCGCTCCTTCCCGATCCTGAAAAAATCATCAACCTGCCTAAGGGTTTTCGTTACAAGATCATTTCCGAACGGGGTAAGGCCATGAGTGATGGGTTGAGGGTACCTGGACTAGCTGACGGTATGGCTGCATTTGAAGGCAAAGGTTCGAGGACGATCATTGTCCGAAACCATGAAGTCAACATTAATGACCCGGCTAATGGCCCGTTCGGAAAAAATAATGAGTTGCTGGGTCGCATAGACAGGCGAAATTTGTACGACTTTGGAAAAGGAAAATCACCTTGTCTGGGAGGCACCACAACCGTTGTATATGATCACGGATCCGGGCAGGTTGAAAAAGAATTCCTGAGCCTTGCGGGTACTGTCCGAAATTGTGCCGGGGGACCTACGCCGTGGGGAAGCTGGCTCACCTGTGAAGAAACGACGGTAAAGGCCGATGATGTCCTGGAGAAAGACCATGGGTATGTCTTTGAAGTTCCTGCAGGCGAAGCAACAGGCCTTGCCAATCCGGTTCCCCTTAAAAGTATGGGCAGGTTTAACCACGAGGCGGTCGCGATAGAGCCTCAAACGGGGATTGTTTATCTGACCGAGGACGATGACGAGGGACTCGTTTACCGGTTTATCCCAAGGTCACCGGGTAAATTATCACAGGGCGGACGACTTCAGGCCTTATGCCTGATGGATAAGATC
>DATBVZ010000205.1:0-2598 GCA_036515095.1 Cyclobacteriaceae bacterium
GAAGAGGCAGAAAAGCTGTATTCGGAATATTGGAAGGATTGACCGGTTAATGTGCCTGCCCCACACTGGCCTTCAGGACGGCGTCAATGCCGGAGCATGGGCAAAGCCCATAACCTCACTGTGCCCTATCAATTACCACTCACCAACTATAAGTGTAACATGGACATTTGCGATTCGTGGTAAATGTGATATCAGGCGGTCAAAAAAATTTTTTGCATTCACAAAACTGACAGCCCACCCTTTTGCGTTATATGGGTGAAGACCAAAGAAATACGATTATGCGTAGACCAGTAATATTAGTTTTAGCGGTGATTTTGTCACTGAATGCAGTGAGCGCCCAGGATAAGGCGGATCTCACCAGGAAGGAGAGAAAGGAACTGAAAGCCAAAAGACTTCAGGAATCCAAGGAGGCCCTGACAGAATTCACAAAGAACAGGACACTCATATTGGAAGCGAACGTACTGCGCGGGAAGTACCTGCAGCATTACAACGTGACGGGAGATAACTTCATCCTTATTGATGGTGACCGTATCGTGCTGCAGACCGCCTCGGCCTGGGGCGTCGGGTTTAATGGCCTTGGAGGCATCACGCTTGAAGGTCGGATAACAAAATACGCCTATGAAGTTGCCGACGGAAACGGGCCGATAACCATAAACGCGGAAGTAATCATGACCGGTGCCGGCTTTGGATCATTATCCATCCACGTAGGCGCGGACGGAAGCGCAACAGCTACCTTCCGCGACAACTGGGGTGGCCGGGTAACGTTCATAGGGAATATGGGCGATCCGGAAGACTCCAGCGTATTTGAAGGAATGAGCTTCATTTGATGACAAAAAGGCGGGGTCTCTGCAGAGGACCCCGCCATCCCATTCCAATTGTTAATCCATAATTGAACCTGTTTCTTTTTTGCAGGCTCCTATATTCGCAGGTTTACGCCAATAACAAATTGTCTGAACCCTCCCGGGAAAACGCCAGATGCAGCGCGATTCAGCCGGGAGGCGCGATAAATTTCGTTCGTGATATTCTTTCCATTGACAAAAGCGTTTAATGCCATATTATTCCCGATCACGAAATCATGATTAAAGTAACAATCGACTGTATAAAATGAACCGAGCTTGCCAATAGCACCATCGGCTGACTCTGACTTAAAATTCATGAATTCCGCATGCTGATCCCCAACGTAACTACCTGAAATTCCTGCCGAGAATTGCTTGTAGTTGTATGAGAACCCACCGGAAAGATTCAGATCTGGTACATATGGCGCTCTGGCTCCTTCTACATTGCCCTTACCATAGTGTACCACGGTTTTGCTGATGGCTGCGAAGTCAGCTTCCGTGAGCGTTGCTTCATCAAAAGGCACCTCTTCACCTTGGTTATTCCGTATGCACACATCGTAAGCCTGACGGTTGGTGTTCACTTTATCCAGAAATTCCTGTCTTGTGGCCGAACTGTGGACCACCGGTCCGAACATGTCTTTGTCAACCAGGGCGCCTTGCACTATCTCCGTACCGAGAATAGTGGCATTGAGCATAAATCTAAGTTGGTGCGCTGAACGACGGGAAAGCAAGGATACCCCCAGGCCTGCTTCAAAGCCCTGTATCCTGACTTTTCCGGGTTCCAGGAAAAGCTCATTTTCGCCGGCTGCGATAAAATTCCTGACTGTGTTTCTGAACAAGGCTACCTGTCCGTCAATCCTTCCATCCAGCAGGCTCCCCTGCCAACCCAGTTCCGTATTCAGGCTGAGTTCCGGCGTAACATTTACGTTTTCCCCCTCCAGCGGATTGGTCAGTACCCCGTTTCTCTCCACAAAGAATCCGAAGATCTTGGAAGGAGCGATGAACCCCTGGTACACGCTTCCGTATACCTCTCCGCCCTGGATTTCATATCCAATGGTAAAGCCCGGCATCACGACATCATACTTGCTGTTTAGCCTCCCTTCGTCCGGACTTTGGATGTCGGGATCCTGTGCAACAGCGAGCAAATTCTGGCGGTACATTTCGATGTGCTCAAAACGAACAATCGGAGTGATATTGAACTTGCGGATGTTGAACTCGTTTCTCAGGTAACTGGAGAGTGACCACAAGTGATAGCGCTGGTCGGACGTTGGGTTGCCGGTTCGCGCCCATCGTGAATTGGGTGCGCTAAGCAAACGGTCTCTGTAACTCTCCTGGTGCAGCTTAACCCCTACTTCAAGGTGATAATCTTCCACTCCTGCTTTCCAGTCCATGTTAAATGTTTCCTGTAGGCCTGAGACTGTAAATATCCACTGGCTGTCGGTAGCGCTCTCCCTACCGTCTGTAATCCTGCCGACGCGCACATAGTCTTCATCACCAAATGTGAGGCCGGACAGATAACTGTAACGGTCGTTGAAAATATTGTCTCCCAGATAATCAAGCACATCCGATGCCCTGATAATCGTAGTTGCTTGTTTCCACCAATCCCGTTCAAAATCTGAAGCATAGATCTTCGAAGTCAGACTCATTTTCGGTTGGATCAACCATTTGTGGATGATATCCAGTCCGTAGCGGCGCATATCAAATTCCTCCGCGTCAAATGGTCCCTGTTGAGGGTCAACATCAAACGTAAACGGTGTGAGCG
>DATBVZ010000206.1:0-3786 GCA_036515095.1 Cyclobacteriaceae bacterium
CGTAACCAGCGATCGCTTGTCCAGACCATTGGACGCGCCGCGCGCAATGAGAACGGCAAGGTGATCATGTATGCCGACACGGTAACGGAATCCATGCAGGTGGCAATAGATGAAACGAACAGGAGGCGAAGCGTTCAACGGGCGTATAACGAAGAGCACGGGATCGTTCCGCGTACGGTGCTGAAGTCACGGGAGTCTATCCTCAGCCAAACCAGTATCGCCGACTCCGGGCGGGCAGCGAAAAAATATTACGTAGAAAACGAGGAGGCTACGCTTGCTGCCGATCCCGTGGTGGCATACCTGAGCAAAGAGGAGCTCGTGAAGATGGCGGATCGGACGCGAAAGGCCATGGAAAAGGCAGCCAGGGAGCTTGAATTTGTAGAGGCAGCCAGGCTTCGCGACGAGTACCTCGCCGTCCAGAAGCTCCTTGAAGAACGTAGGCACTAATGCCCTGCACCCCGGGGTGAATCAAGAATTTCCAAACCCCGGATACCAATTGAGATGATTTTTCGTTTACACTGCCTATGAGGCCAGCCCTGTTCATTCTCTCCTTCCTCGTCGCCGGCTGCGGCGATTCCCTTATACGACCCTACAAATGCGGTCCTGTATTAAGTGAGAAAGACATCCAGATCTTTCGGAAGGTAAACACCTTTCTGGATCTGCGAGCCGGCGACACGTACGCGGATATCGGCGCGTCAAGCGGATACTACGACGGCGCTATGGCTGTATTTCTCGACAGCGTCGATTTGTACATCCAGGATATCGACCAGCACTGCCTGACGGAAAGGAATCTTAAGCGTGTGGTCAGGTATTACTCGCGGTTCCGGAAAACACCCGATACGAATCACTTTCATGTGACGATCGGCGACGAAGAGAAAACGAATCTTCCCAGGGGAATCTTCGACAAGATATATTGCAATGCCACCTTCCACGTGCTGCAATACCCCGATGCTATCGTTTCCGATCTCTATACACGACTGAGGCCGGACGGAAAATTATTTATCCGGGACGAATTCGTATACCACGGCGAGACCCGGTATTGTGACGCCAAACAATGCCGTAACCTGATACCGCAATTCGAAGACTTCCTCGCGATCATGGAACGGAACGGATTCAGACTCACCGGGCAGAGCGACGACCTCGGGGATTATCCGATCTATCGGTTTGAGAAGATGCTCGGGCTTTGAATTTTCACCGCAATAGCGGAGAGGCGCTGAGGATCACAACGATTTGTATATTTTTTTGCGTACCCCCATTTTCCTCTTATTCACCAAAAACCCTACACGGGTTTTATGAATACCTGCCCTACCCGGTAATTGCCTGACTTTGGGTTTATTTTTAGCATTCAGCCTACATCAGCCTCTTGCGATAATGAAATATACCCTTGCCTTCCTTTTCATTTGTGCCGGCATCTTACCCGGCCTTGGCCAGACGGTGAAGGACCTGGTAAAGCAGGGCGATGCGCACTATAGCAGGAAGGAGTACAGGCAGGCCATAACTGCGTACCTGGAAGCGCTGGAACTCAACCCCGACGATGCAGACGTGAACCTGAAAGCAGGAATGGCCTTCCTGTATTCGGAAACCAAGTCGCGAGCCGCAAAATACATCGACAAAGCCTACCGGCTTAACCCCACCATCAACGACGAGATCAACTACCACCTCGGTGTTGCATTTCAGAATACAAACGAATTCAGGAAAGCGATAGAACAGTTTGAGCAGTTTAAGAAAAAGAAAAACAAACTGGCATCAATCGCAGATCAGAAAATTGCCGAGTGCCAGATCGCGGACTCGCTTTCTCAATACGAGCTCAATGTTGTTATCGAAAACCTGGGGCCCATTGTCAACACATCCTTCAATGAGTATTCACCCCTCATCTCCGGTGACGGCAACACGCTGATCTTCACATCCAACCGGACCGACGACGAACGGACAGCGCGGACGGGAACAAACTACGAAGACATTTACATTACCCACCGGTCAGGGGCGGCCTGGGCTTCGCCCAAAATGATCAGCAGCAACATCAACCAAAGATACAACGATGCTGCCGCCTCGCTCTCACCGGACGGCAAGACCCTGTTCCTTTACTATGAGGAAGGTGAAGGCGATATTTTCGTATCCAGGCTGGAGGGCAGCGAGTGGTCGAAACCGAAGCCGCTCAACCGGCACATCAATACAGCCCTCTTCTGGGAGACAAGCGCGAGCATGAGCGGAGACGGAAAAAAATTATACTTCGCCAGCAACCGCCCGAATGGCTATGGCGAACTCGACCTGTATGTCAGCGAGCTTGACAGTAAAGGCGACTGGGGAAAAGCTGAAAATCTCGGACCGCTCATCAACACACCGGGAAATGAAGACGCACCCTTTATCCATCCGGATGGCGTAACCCTGTATTTTTCTTCCGACGGTCATCCCACGCTGGGCAACAGCGACATCTATGTAACCGAATTTAAAGGGAAATGGCAAAAGCCGGAAAACATCGGGTGGCCGATAAACACCTGGGAGTACGACGGTTTCTTTACCATCTCGGCAGATAAAAAGAAAGGCTACTACTCAACACTGAAGGAAGGTGGGTTGGGCGATGCGGACGTTTATTCGATCGCGTTTCTGGAGCCAAAATACAAGCCCAAACCCAAGCCCAAGCCGGTGGCAGCGGCGCCAACGCCTCAGCCGGAGAAACCAAAGGTGACGGACTTTGTCGACCCCATCGTACAACAGCACAAACAACAAAAGATTGTCACCGTCCTCAAAGGCAAGGTGATCGATGAGAACACGGCCGACCCGCTGGGTGCGACCATCTCGCTGATTGACAACAACACCAAGAAGGTGATTTCCAGGATCAGCTCAGACGCGGTGACGGGCGACTTTGAACTGGTGATTCCCCACGGCGGCAACTACGGAGTAACCACGGAGCGGCAGGGCTATCTTTTTAACTCCATCAACTTCAACGTTCCGAAGTTCGCCGAATTCCAGGAAATTGATACGCATATTATTATGGTCCGGGCAGAGATCGGATCCAAGGTGGTGCTAAAGAACATATTCTTTGACACGGGTAAAGCGGAGCTGCGTCCCGAGTCCATCGCCGAAGTTGAAAAAATTCTGGAATTGCTGGCAGCAAACCCTGACCTTATTGTACGGATCAACGGGCATACCGATAACCTGGGCACCGATGCCACCAATAAGACCTTGTCGCTCCGGCGCGCAACGGCAGTGGTGGATTACCTGGTGGCCCATGGCATTGCCTCGTCCAGGCTTTCGGCAAAGGGCTACGGATCAGAGCGTCCTATCGTTTCGAATGACGATGAAGAAGGCGGCCGTGAAATAAACCGTCGTACCGAAATCGAGATCACGGGTGGACAAAGTGAAATCAGTAGGCAATAAGGCAGTAGGCAATAAGGCAGTAGGCAATAAGGCAGTAAGCAATAGGCAATAAGGCAGTAAGCAATAGGCAGTAGTTTAGCTTGACACTTTAGGTTACCTATGTAGCTTGTCGAGCTTCGGACGGCAATGCAAAGCTGCCTCGACGTTATCGTGAGGCAAGAGTGTTTGGAGTAGCCTCATAGTTTTGACGGCATCCATTCACTCGTTCACCTTTGCCCGCCGAAGCTCATCATAGACTATGGGTAAAGGACTAAAAGCAAATAAAAACCAACTCGCCTTATAGCAGCAATGGCGAGCAAAGGAGGGTCATTCGCTCATTTCCTTCATCAGCCGATCAAGCTCAGGGATACAGGCGGAGAGCTGGTCGAATCCGTCGATAACAAAGTATTCCTTCTGGTATTCATCCTT
>DATBVZ010000207.1:0-5022 GCA_036515095.1 Cyclobacteriaceae bacterium
AGGATCGTTATGAGTGACCGTCTCTTGTTTCTCCAGATATTCCTGTATGCAAGTGTAAAGTACATGCTGATCCCCGCTATCGTACCCGCTTCATGTTCTGCATAGAAAAGAAATCTTCACTCAATCCTATGTCGAACTCAAGATTGCTGTATTCGATCACGGTCTTCTGCCTGGGATTCTCGGCAGGCATCATCTCCAGTCGTGTAGGCAAAACCCTTCCGCCGATACTCCTGATCTCGTTTAGTGTGAGCGTATTTACCAGTATACCTTCCTCGTCGTAATACCGCACAAGCAATTGATTGAATTCTTTTTTATCGATGAATGCGATTATTTTCCCCCAGACCACGGGCGCATCAGGCTTTGGCGTCAGCACGATCCGGTAGACAGACTGCCCGTTGATGAGCGAGTCAGCTCCCCGTTCATGGGTATAGTCCTCCACCACGGATGATTCTTTGACCAGGTCGTCATTGGTAAAATCAGAGCCCATCCACGACTGCATCATCATAGAAGGAGGAAGTTTGACCACCCGGTCGATGGATGGCTGCCAGTTCCACATCTCGTTTTTCCTTTTCAGAAACGCTTGTCCCTTGTCGCGCGCCGGACCCGTGATGAGAATGAGGCTGTATTCACGACCCAGAGCCCAGGCCTTCATCGTCACCTCGCGTTTCCAGTCGGGACGTACGATCGTCATCTTCATCTCCGATCGGTTCGAGTTGCCCTGCATCTTATCGTCAGCCTTTTTTATGATCTCCGTGGCCGTCTGACCTGCCGCGGCAAGGCAGTTAAGGTTTACCATCGCAATAACGATCCATTTCATATCGATCTTTTTTTCTTACAGTACTTATCGATCAGGAATTTTTCCAGCTCGTCCATCGGGTATGCTTCACGGATAACCAGGTATTGAAGTCCAATTCCGTCGAACAGCGCAGCCAGCATTTTGGCTTCGCCGGCCGGATCGGGAATGTTCAGGCGGCGAAGGATATCTTCCAGGAAGACCATATAACCCGCATATTTTTGTGCCGCCATGTCATGGACAAATGCGAACTTGTCGATCTTTAAGGTAAGCTCTGTCAGGAGGCGGAAATAGTCCGGGCGTTCTTTTAGCTCGCTAAACAGCCACCGAAAAATATTCTCAAGGGTGACGGCCGGGTCTTCCGAAATCTTCTTATCCATGACCGAATCCGCCTGAGAAACAGCGTTGATGAGCAGCTTTTCCACCAGGTCCTGCTTGCCCTTGAAGTAATTATAGAGCAACCCCTTGGATACACCCGCTGCCGCGGCTATCTCGGCTATGCTGGTCGACTCATAGCCCTTCCCCGCAATCAGTCCAAACGCTGCATCCATGATCTTCTGCATGCTCTCCTGCCTGATTTCGCGGTTTTTGGCCTCTGTGCGTGGACTCATAATGTTTTTGACTGAACGGTCGGTCAATAATAGCAACTTTGGGCTCATCCACCAAGTAAAAGCACGCTTTTTTTATGATCTGCACCCTTTGTCGATTGACCCTATAGCCCCATATATAGTAGAGTGGCGGTTACAACCCGCTTTCCTTCCTTATTCATGTTTTGACCCGGCCGGATGATCGGCTGTTAGAACAAATTCACTAAAATTCAAATTGATCATGGCTTTATACAAGTCCCGGAACCCTGCTTTGCGCACCGATACGTTTACCAATGTCGCCGGTGTTGATGCTTCTGAAACGATGACCGTAGATGGAACCGTCATGAAGACCGCCATACTCGGATTCGTCGTACTCGCAGCCTCACTTTTCACCTGGAATTTGTACCAGGCTAGCCACAACTTTGAATCCATAAAGGGATATGTTATCGGGGGTACAATAGCAGGCCTCGTTGTGGCTGTCATTATCATCCTGAAGAAAACCACTGCACCTTTACTTGCGCCGGTGTATTGCGCGCTGCAAGGTCTTGCGCTCGGCGGAATATCGGCATTCATGGACGAACTATTTCCGGGCATTGTTCTGCAGGCCGTCATACTCACTTTTGGTATATTGTTCAGTCTGCTGATCATATACCGCCTTAGGATCATTCAGGCTACCGAGAACTTCAAATTGATCGTAGCCTCTGCAACAGCAGGTATTGCATTCTATTACCTGATCTCATTCGCGGGCAGGTACATGGGATTCACCCTGCCGTTCATTCACGAAAGTACAACCGGTGGAATAGTCTTCTCCCTCTTTGTTGTCGTGATTGCCGCGCTCAACCTGGTCATCGACTTTGATTTCATAGAGCAAGGAGCCGAAGCAAAAGCACCCAGGTACATGGAGTGGTATGGCGCTTTCGGACTGATGGTAACGCTTATCTGGCTGTATCTTGAGATACTGCGATTGCTTTCAAAGCTCAGAAGCAAATGATGAGATTACGGACACACCCAAATGGGTACGTCCGTAATTTGTCGTCAATTCCCTGTCACTGTAAATTGGTTCCGGGTTGTAGATTATTGTTAGCATATTGTATTGCATAACGCTGTAGCGTGATGCGCTTTGTATTGTTCAATGGTGAAAAAACAGAAATCCTCATCCGAAAAAACCCTGGATGACTTCCTCCACGGAAAATCCGATCATACCCTTACGCTATTCCATCATTTTGTCGGACAATACCGCCGGATAGGTAATGTCACCCTTCATCCGGCCAGGACCATGATCGGGATTGCCACGCCGCGAAAACGTATTGCGTATATCACCCAACTCGGAAGAAATTTTATTCATGTGGTTTTCTCCTTTGATAAGGCCTATACTGAAAATTTATGCTTTCAGAGGATTGCGCAAGTTCCAGGCCATGCCAGTCAGTTTAATCACCACTTCCGGATGTTTGCAACGGAAGACGTGAACGCCGAGGTAATCCGCTTCATGAAACTTGCCTACCGACCGGGAAGCTGATCTCTGATCATCGCTAAATCCTGTTCCTGTTGGCAATTTGAAATGGAGTTCCTTTGGTTACCGGTCTTGTTGAAATGCCCGGATCTGTGTCGTTTATGGCGCGGGTGTGGTAGAGAGCGATCAATCGCGTCTCTATCACCATAAAAACGTGAGAACTGAACAATTCACCACTCCGCCAATTCGCATCCCCCGATTCAAACAATGGATCAAAATCCGGGCTCCCTCCACAAAATGGACCTGTCTGTTGCTCAGGTAGTTCGATTCACCTAACTTATTTGCTCAACCACCATTCAAATGAGACCTCATTTCTTCTCCACTGTGATCTCCATGTGTCTTCTCGCCTCAACGACATGGGCTCAGACCTTCAATGCGCGCCCGCGGGGAACGCAAAAACCGCCGCTTCATGGCCGTCACTGGATGGCTGTAACCGGAAAACCACTGGCGGCAACTGCGGGAGCTTCAATTTTTCAGAAAGGTGGAAATGCCGTGGATGCGGCATGTGCCATGCTCGCCGCAAACTGTACGATGTGGGATGTCCTGGCGTGGGGTGGAGAAACCCAGGCGCTGATCTACAATCCGCACACCGGAAAAGTGATCGCCATCAACGCATTGGGCATCGCCCCTACCGGTGCCACGCCCGAATTCTACAAAAGCAAGGGCATGGCGTTCCCGCCTGAATACGGTCCGCTGGCGGCAGTCACACCCGGCACCCCAGGCGGACTTTGTACCATGCTCGCAGAATATGGAACCATGAGCCTGAAGGAAGTGCTTGCTCCCGCGCTGCAAATGGCCGAAGGATATCCCATCGAAGCGCAGACAGCCAACAGCATCGAGAACAACAAGGAAATGATCAAACAATGGCCTTATTCAAAGGCGGTTTTTCTTACTCACCCGGGTGAGGACCGCGAGGCGCCGGAGCCGGGAGAGATATTCATTCAAAAAGACCTTCAGCAAACGCTGCAAAAAATGATCGAAGCGGAACAACTGGCGTTGAAAAAAGGCAAGAGCCGCAAGGAAGCTATCTATGCCGCTTACGACCGGTTCTATAAAGGAGACATCGCCAAAGAGTATGCCCGCGGTTGCCAGGAGCAGGGTGGACTGATCACAGAAAAGGATCTTTCCTCCTGGAAGGTGAAGATTGAAGAACCCTTGTCCGTAAATTATAAAGGCATCGAAGTCTACAAACTCCAACAGTGGACGCAAGGTCCCGCCATGCTACAGGCACTGAACATCCTGGAAAACTTCGATCTCAAGGCAATGGGTTACAATTCTGCAAAGTACATTCACACCGTATACCAGGCGATGAACCTTGCCTTCGCCGACCGCGATTTTTATTACGGCGATCCGGACTTTGCGCCTGAAGAGCCCATCAAGGGATTGCTTTCCAAAGAGTACGCGAGAGAACGCTCCAAAGCAATAAATCCTCAGCGCAATGAACCCGATGCAGGGCCCGGTGATCCCTACCCGTTCGAAGGAAAGACAAATCCATATACCGAACTCATTGAAAATTGGAGTCACACGCGGCTCAATCCGGAGAGAACAACCGACGATCAATACCTTGAGGATTTCCACGCAGGCACTACTTCCATTCAGGCTGCCGATGAAGCAGGATGGGTAGTATCCGTTACACCAAGTGGCGGATGGATACCATCGTACATTGCAGGAAAAACCGGAATGGGGATGAGCCAGCGTATGCAGTCGTTCGTGCTCGATGCCAGCCAAAATCCCTTCAACGTCCTTGAGCCGGGCAAGCGACCGCGAGTAACCCTCACCCCGGGTATGGCGCTCAAAGACGGGAAGCCAGTATTATCGTTTGCCGTGCAGGGTGGCGACAGCCAGGATCAGGATCTGCTGCAATGTTTTCTCAATGTTGTCGAGTTCGGCATGACCATTCAGGAAGCTGTCGAAGCTCCGAACATTGTCAGCTACCAGATGCGTTCATCGTTCGGAAACCACGAGCGGAAGCCCGGCGCCGTCTTGCTGAATTCGCAAACACCGAACTATGTGCTGAAGGAACTCCGCACGATGGGTTACAGCATCGCGCTGGATGAACGCACCGCCGGACCCATCAACGCCATATACTTCGACCGCGAGCACGGAAGCTTCTGGGGCGGATCGGGTAATCA
>DATBVZ010000208.1:0-4632 GCA_036515095.1 Cyclobacteriaceae bacterium
GTAAGGACATATTTCCGGACCAGGTCTCTGCGTTTGGTGTTGCCACTCCCATCAGGCTTTACACGAACACCGGACGATGGTGGAACACGTCCATCACCGAAGAGACGCCCGGTATCATTGCTGTCGATGTCGGAACGTACAGCATGTTGTTAGGGAAGTCGTATACCGAGATTGCCGCGATAAGTCGCAGTCAGCACAAGAGTCAGGGATTCGGCTCCGAAGGTGTACGAGGGGAACAGCTGGAGTTTTTTGAATACGTGAAGGGAGAGCAAGGCGACCATGACTTGTTTGAGGGGATCAATACCACCTGGTCCAGGGTAAAGGGCGGAGACAACGTAAAACCGCTGGTTGAAAAAGCAATCCAGGATTACAAGATGGAAAATCCTGCTGCCTCAGTTCCCGCCCTCATGCAAATCCGAAAAGCGATTGGCCAAGTGGAAAGCAGTATCTGGAAGGAAAGAAAACTCAAGGAGGTCAATCAATTGATCCAGGACTGCCTGGGCCTGTATTGCGAAGCAACGGCGGATAACTACTATGTTGTGCCCGGAGAGCGCGTAACCGTCCATTTCGAGATCGTCAACCGTTCTGCAGAGAAGGTAATTATTGAGTCGGTTCGTTCCGTCAACCTGCATTTTGATTCTCTATTGAATAAAACCCTGGCAGATAACGCGGCACTCGCGGCGAAGTCTTCCCTAACGCTGGAAGAGAGCCTGGATTTTTCAGATCCGTACTGGCTACGGGAAGCGCATAGCAGTGGGATTTTTAACGTCAGCAACAAATCCCTGATCGGGTACCCTGATAATCCTCCTGCTGTCTCTGTAATTTTTGCCTTTACTGTCGACGGTGAGCCTTTGGTGATTGAACGTCCCCTGGTTTACCGGTGGACGGACCCGGTAAAGGGAGAGCAGTACAGGCCGCTTGAGGTCATCCCTGCTGTTGAGCTTTCAATATCGAACGGTGTCTGGATCTTCAGCGACGGGAAACCAAAGGATATGACCGTCACGATCCGTTCGCACAGTCAGTCTTCCCAGCAGGGGCAAGTGAAGCTTACTATTCCCCAGGGATGGAAGTATACACCTTCGGAGATCCCCTTCGAGCTCAATAGCCCTGGCGATGAGGTCATGAAGAACTTTCAGGTCGTGCCTCCCGCAGGTGAATCCGTAGGGGTGGCGCAAACTGTCGCAACAACAGGCGGCCGTTCGTATTCCCGGTCGCTGAAGATAATAAGCTACGATCACTTACCTATCCAAACACTCCTGCCTGATGCATCCGCCAGGATCGTGCGGCTCAATATCAACAAGGCAGGTAATAGCATAGGATACATTGAAGGGGCGGGTGATGATGTGCCCGCCGCACTGCGTACCATTGGATATGAGGTTTGGGAAATGAAGAATGAAGAAGTGACCCTTTCGAACCTTAGCCGGCTTGATGCGGTAGTGCTTGGCGTTCGGGCTCTGAGCACCCGTCCGGGGATTGAACACCTGATGAAGGTCCTGCTGGCGTACGCTGAGGCCGGGGGAACGCTGGTGTTGCAGTACAACAATAATTTCCGGCTTGAACATTCTATGTTCGCACCGTATCCCCTTACACTGTCGCGTGACCGCGTTTCCGAAGAGGACGCGGAAGTAAAGTTTCTCGCCCCTGAACATCCCGTATTGAATACGCCCAACAAGATCAGCCATGAGGACTTTGACGGATGGGTACAGGAACGGGGCCTGTATTTCCCGGATGAATGGGACCCCGCCTATGCGGCGATCTTGTCCATGCACGATAAAGGCGAGGACCCAATGAACGGTGGACTCCTGGTAGCCCGATATGGTAAAGGGTATTATGTATATACCGGTTTGTCCTTTTTCAGGGAACTGCCCGAGGGGGTTCCAGGAGCGTATAAACTATTTGCCAACATTGTCTCCCTGGGCAAAGACTACAAGGGCGGTACTGCCAGCTCGAAGAATAAACCACGTTAAGCCAATGACCTACTTGCATGAATGAACCGGACGAAGGACAAACGCCCGTCTTCAGAACCTGGAAAACCTGGTATCGCCTGGTCCTGGGCATATTTTTCATTGAGGTAATTGTCTTTTACCTGCTCACCACAGCGTTTGTATGAGTACGATCGATTGGATCATCCTCTTCGGTACGCTTCTGGCTATTGTTTTGTTCGGAACCTGGAAAACCCGGGGCAGCAAAAATATCGAAGGCTATCTGAAAGGGGATAACACCATGAAGTGGTGGATGATCGGTGTTTCCATCATGGCCACTCAGGCAAGTGCCATAACCTTTTTGTCAACTCCCGGACAGGCTATAGAGGATGGCATGCGGTTCATTCAGATCTATTTCGGACTTCCGGTAGCTATGGTGATCCTTTCGGTGACGTTGGTGCCCATATACTACCGGCTCAAGGTATATACGGCGTACGAATACCTGGAGAGCCGGTTCGACCTTAAGACCAGGACGCTGGCTGCCTTCTACTTCCTGGTACTGCGCGGACTATCGGCAGGCATAACCCTGTTTGCACCTGCAATCATCCTGTCAACCATTCTGGAATGGAGCCTCGTTTTTACGACGATGTTGATCGGCATACTGGTGATAATCTATGTTACTTCCGGGGGAACGCGGGCGGTGAGCCTGACGCAGCGCTATCAGATGACCGTGATCATGACCGGAATGCTCGCAGCAGGTTTCATCGCCTTCAGCCTCATTCCTGATCATGTGTCTTTTGGTGATACCGTTCAGATCGCGGGCGAGTTAGGCAAGTTCAATCTTGTAAATATTGAATTTGACCTCAACGACCGCTATAACATCTGGTCAGGACTGATCGGAGGTACCTTTCTTTCACTTGCATACTTCGGGACGGACCAATCGCAAGTGGCACGGTACCTGGGTGGCAGCTCCCTTTCCGAATCCCGTATGGGATTAATGTTCAACGGCCTGTTGAAAATACCAATGCAATTTATCATCCTGTTCATCGGAGTAATGGTCTTCGTGTTCTTTCTTTTTCATAAGGCGCCGGTATTTTATAATCAACCGCTCAAGGAACGCGCAATGGAGGTAGCACCTTCCGAACTCGGGCAGCTTGATGATGCGTACGACGAACTGTACAGGGAGAAGTCGGTAATTGTAGGTGATCTGGTGGAAGCCATTCAGCAGAAGAATGAGCCTTCGATTAAATCGGCGAAGACTTCCTATAATGCCATCAAGAGCAGGGAGAAGGCAATCCGGGATAGCGTCAAGCTGGTTATTGCTGAGGCTGTGCCCGGTGCGAAGACGCAGGACCAGGACTTCATCTTCCTGAACTTCGTGATCAACAACCTTCCCCGCGGCGTTGTGGGGCTGTTGCTGGCCGTAATGTTTTCTGCGGCAATGTCTTCGATGGCGTCGGAGCTCAATGCACTGGCCTCTACAACGACCGTTGATCTCTACAAGCGATCGATCAGGAAAGACGCAAGTCCAACGCATTATGTTCTGGCTTCGAGATTGTTTACCGTTATGTGGGCCATGCTCGCCATGCTTTTTGCGATTTTGGCAAGCTTTGCGGAGAACCTGATCCAGTTTGTGAATATTGTTGGTTCGCTGTTCTACGGTACCTTGTTGGGCATCTTCGTAACCGCTTTTTATTTGAGGTGGGTAAGGGGGACAGCCGTATTCATTGCTGCTGTCTTTGCGGAGGCGCTTGTATTCTACTGCTATGCATTTACTGACATTGCATTTCTTTGGTACATATTTATTGGGTGTCTCACTGTCATCGGACTAAGCCTGGTCATTCAGCCTTTTACCGGAACAAAACAGGAAGGCTGACCGGTTAAAGTCACCCTTGGTTATGTACGGGATTGGCCGGTGTGGTCTTACCAGGTCTTTGGCACGACAACATTCATTTTTACGGCCGTATTTTCCCAGGCCAGCTTGATATTCGCGTTGGTTGCGTCTTCCGAGATATCGCTGATGCCTGCCGTAAAGGTCTCTACGACTTCCGTTAATTTCTGTGGCTTTACTTTGAAGTTAGCTACTTCATTCGCTTTGTCATAGCGGTCCGTATACCCTCCTATGGAAGTATCCTTGTACAGTGTCACCGTCCATTCATTAGCGCCGGGCCATGTAAATATCAGATACTCACCTTTGGGAACTGCATTTCCTTCTACCTTTACATCATCAGAAAAAGTGACTTTGGTACCACCATTCGCTCCGGTGCGCCAGATCTTTCCGTAGGGCACAAGGAAGGCGGAGCCTTCACCGAAAATCTTCCTGCCTTTCATTTTCGGCCGGAAATAGTCAAGCTTGATGCCCGTGAGACCGACTTCGCAGGAGACTGAACTTGCGGGGCTGGCCTGGGGTTCCCTATCTTGCGCATGGAGAAGGGCAACGCCGGGCAACAGTAGCAAAAGGATGAATATTCTCTTCATTTGTTTTCTTTTTTTGGTGGATAAGCTTTGAGCGGCAAAATACACAACCATTTCATTATCAAAAATTCCGGGGCATGAAAGTGGATATGAAATTTTATCAGCGGAAGGATGTGGTCAAAATCAGCCGGGAATTGCTGGGGAAAGTACTCTTTACGCGGGTAAATGGAATAGTCACCAGCGGTATGATAGTAGAAACCGAGGCCTATTCCTGGCGTGAGCGAGGATCTCACGC
>DATBVZ010000209.1:0-9406 GCA_036515095.1 Cyclobacteriaceae bacterium
GGGCTGGCATAGTTCTGTAGCAGAGTACGGCAGGCAGACGAAAGGAAAAACCTTAACGCAAAAACGTATGAAAGTGAAATTCTCATTGATAATCATTGTGCTTGGATCGATGATGTTCGTTCAATGTAACCAAAACAGAAATCAACAGGAATCGATGGAATCCGATTCTGATGTCGAACAGGAGATCCAGCAGGAACGCGATCAATTGGCGCAGAACCTCCGTGAACTTCGCGATGAAATCGATCAGGAAATTGATGAGGTCTCAGCTAAGATAGACGAAGCGTCAGAGGAAGCAAAGCAAGATCTTGAAGAAGCCAGAAAGGACCTGACCGATCAGCGTTCGAAGGTCGAAGAAAAACTGGACGAGGTTCAGAACGCAACCAGTGATACCTGGGAAGATGTTAAGGAAGGTGCCAACAATACCATGGAGGATGTCAAAAGCGGTTTCCAGGAATTGGGGGACACTATTCAAAACAGGCTCGATCCTTAATAACGCTATGTTCATGCTTTAATCTTAATTATAAATCGAGGCTGTCACTAAGGGTAATTTATCTGCGAAGCTGAATTGCTTCTTTCTGGCAGCCTTTTCAATTCCATTTTTATGAAAGAGAAGTTTTTGTATTCGCGCGTTCATAGTATCCCTGCCCTGGCACTCCTGCTGATTGCCATTTTGTGGGGATGTAAAGCCAGCAACACTACTAAAGGTGGGGCTATTGGAGCCGGTGTGGGCGGGGCTCTTGGCGGTGTAATTGGAAGCCGTTCCGATAATACGGCTGTCGGTGCAATAATCGGAGCTACTGTCGGGGGCGCAGCGGGCGCCTTGATCGGCCGTCATATGGACAAGCAGGCTGAAGAGCTTAAAAACGATCTGGAAGGCGCAACGGTTGAAAGAGTCGGAGAAGGAATCAAAATTACATTCGACTCCGGTCTGATGTTTGACTACGACTCCTATCAGTTAAAGGCGGAGACTGAAGAGAATCTGAGAGCGCTTGCTGAAACACTGCAGAAATACGACGATACCAATATTTTGATCGAGGGGCACACAGACGCTACGGGCGCTGAGGATTACAATCTGCAGTTGTCAGACTGGCGGGCAGAGAGCGTATCGAAGTTCATAAGTGAGCTGGGTGTTAAGAACAACAGGATTAACATGGAAGGGTATGGCGAGTCTCAACCCGTAGCCTCCAATGAAACTGCCGAGGGCCGGCAGCAGAACAGGCGGGTTGAAGTGGCTATTTATGCCAACAAGCGAATGCAAAGACTTGCCGAGAAAGGTGAGCTTTAATCTGAATTTACAACAACCACCACAGACAGGGGAGGTCGCAGTGCGGCCTTCCTTTTTTTATCTTGTCTTGTTCATGGGTCAGGCAGGAAGGGTACCAAAGAAGTATAAGCACTTCCCCGAGCCTGTCCGGTTTTCGAAGCGCTGCCTTGGAAATTGGAGGAGGGGGCCGGGGTGTGACTAGCTGCGTGCTGTGACCGAAGCACCGCGCGTTCCGGGAATACGATTTTGCCCGTCTGGTAGGTCACATACCGCTCCTCTTAGCTATATTTCGTGGGACTTACCACGCCGCATAAAAGCCACATGACAAAAAGAAAGCTAAGCGACCCTGCCCTGCAAAAAAAGTTTGATGAGCTGACACGAAAGAATGAAGAAGCATTGCTCGGAGGCGGCAAGGATCGGGTTGAGCAACAGCACGCCAAGGGAAAACTTACGGCACGTGAGCGTATTCAGTTGCTGCTTGACGAAGGCAGCTTCGAAGAGATGGGTAAGTTTGTCATGCACCGATCCAAGGATTTTGGTTTGGACAAAGCCTATTTTCTTGGTGACGGGGTGGTGACGGGGTATGGAACAATACAAGGCCGGCTGGTATATGTATTTTCTCAGGATTTTACTGTTTTTGGCGGGTCACTGTCGGAAACCCACGCCGAAAAGATCGTCAAGGTATTGGACCTCGCGCTAAGGAACGGCGCCCCGGTCATCGGGCTGAACGACTCGGGTGGAGCCCGAATCCAGGAAGGGGTTGTCTCACTCGGTGGATACGCCGACATCTTTTATCGTAATACACTCGCTTCCGGCGTAATCCCGCAACTGTCTGCCATTATGGGCCCCTGTGCCGGTGGCGCTGTATATTCACCCGCCATTACCGACTTTATATTCATGGTGGAGAATACTTCGTTCATGTTCGTAACCGGCCCGAACGTGGTCAGGACTGTTACCCACGAAAATGTAACCGCTGAGGAGCTTGGAGGAGCACTTACGCACAGTACCCGGAGTGGCGTAACCCACTTCGCCTGCGCCAATGAAATTGAATGCCTGGAGCAGATCAAAAAATTGTTTGGTTATATCCCTCAGAACTGTGAGGAAGATGCGCCCGCCATTCCCTATACGCCGGGTAATGAGGAGAGGCCTCAGTTGAATGAGATTATTCCGGTCAATCCGAATCAGCCTTACGACATGCGCGATGTGATCAACGGTGTTGTCGACGGCGATAGTTTTTTTGAGGTTCATAAGAATTTCGCAGAGAATATTGTCGTGGGCTTCGCGCGGCTTGGGGGGAGGAGCATCGGGATAGTGGGGAATCAGCCCGCATCACTGGCTGGCGTGCTGGATATCGATTCCAGTGTAAAGGGGGCAAGGTTTGTCAGGTTTTGCGACAGCTTCAACATCCCCCTGCTTGTATTCGAGGATGTTCCGGGGTTTCTTCCGGGAACTGACCAGGAATGGAACGCAATAATTACCAACGGCGCCAAACTGCTGTTTGCTTTTTCGGAAGCTACTGTTCCGCGGGTTACCGTCATCACGCGCAAAGCATACGGCGGCGCCTACGATGTGATGAACTCCAAACACATCGGTGCAGACCTGAACTATGCGTGGCCCACTGCCGAAATTGCCGTGATGGGTGCAAGAGGCGCCGCGGAAATTATCTTCAAGCGTGAAATTGCCGAGGCCTCTGATCAGGAGGCAAAATTGAACGAGAAGGTAGAGGAGTACACACGCAAATTTGCCAATCCTTACCGGGCTGCACACCGGGGTTACATCGACGAAGTCATCTACCCTGACCAGACACGGATAAAGTTGCTGAAAGCGTTTGCCATGCTTGAAAACAAAGTTGCTACCTTGCCCCGCAAAAAGCACGGTAATATCCCGCTATAAAGAGTTCAGTAATCAAAATTGATCTAGTGTATGGACAAAAAAAGCAAGCAATTCCTTTTTAGCTACCTCAACAATGCCTCGCCAACGGGGTTTGAGTCGTCAGGACAGCAAATCTGGCTCGACTACATCAGGCCGTATATCGACGAGTATATAGCAGACGTCTACGGTTCGGTTGTGGGAGTGGTTAATCCGAAGGGAGCTTACAAAGTTGTAATTGAAGCACATGCCGATGAGATATCCTGGTTTGTCAATTATATCACGGACGACGGCTATATCTATGTAAGAAGAAACGGCGGATCCGATCACCAGATAGCCCCCTCCATGCGGGTGAACATACAGACCGGTAAAGGTGTTGTTAAGGGCGTATTCGGATGGCCTGCAATTCATGTTCGCGAATCGGGAAAAGAAGAGGCGCCTACACTCAAGAACATCTTTATTGACATCGGTTGCGAATCCAAGAAGGAGGTTGAAGCCCTCGGGGTACATGTAGGGTGTGTGATAACCTTTGAAGATGAGCTGATTGAGATGAATAAGAATTGGCTGGTAGGCCGTGCGCTGGACAACCGCATTGGGGGATACATGATCGCTGAGGTGGCCAGAAGACTGAAGGAGAAAAAGAAAAAGCTTCCCTTCTGCCTGTATATAGTGAATGCCGTTCAGGAGGAAATAGGACTTCGCGGCGCCGAGATGATCTCAAGAAGACTGAAGCCTGATGTTGCCATCTGTACGGATGTAACCCACGACACCTGCTCGCCGATGTATAATAAGAAGGAGAGCGGATTTCAGAAATGCGGAGGTGGCCCCGTGATCTGTTATGGCCCTGCAGTCCAGCAAAACGTTCTCAAAATGGTACTCAATGTGGCCCAAAAAGAGAAAATTCCCTTTCAGCGGCAGGCCGTCAGCCGGTCTACAGGAACCGATACAGACTCCTTTGCTTACTCGTCAGAGGGGGTCGCGTCAGCTTTAATTTCGCTGCCGCTAAAATACATGCACACTACGGTTGAAATGGCACACAAGGATGATGTGCAAAATGTCATAGACCTCATTTATGCGTTCATTTTGCAGCTAAAAGCGGGTCATGACTTCCGTTATATCCGCTAGCGCATAGGATTCAACCCAAATCTTACATCGGAAAGGTTGGGGTGGTAATAGGCTCTTCTACTTGGTTAGGGGGGCCTATTTTTGTTCCTGTTCAAACATAAATTTTAAAACCAACTGAAATGAAACGAATCTATATGTGGCTTTTTCTGACGGCATTTTTTCTCAATGGCAACGTTTTTGCCCAACAGAAACCGTTACATGAGATCTACTCCATGATGGTATTCAATTTTGTCAAGTATATACAATGGCCTGGAAATGCAAGCGGGGAGTTTGTCATCGGTGTAGCAGGAAATAATGAAATGCTGGAGACAATGAGCAGCTGGTACAATGGCAGCAAAATGGGGGCACGGACGTATGTGATCAAAAAGATCCAGTCACCTGCTGATGCTGAGGATTGCCAGGTAGTTTTTTTGGACAAGTCAAGAAGCAGTGAATTTGCCGCCATACAGGATCGGGTCAAAGGCAAGAGTACACTACTGATTACAGATAAGAATGGATTGGGAGAACGGGGTAGCGGGATAAATTTCAGGATTGTGGACAACAAGCTGAAATTTGAGCTCAACCAAAAAGTGCTTGAAGGTGCAAGCCTTCGGGCGGCCAGCGCACTCACCTCCATGGCGATTTTGATTTAATGGGTTGTTTGGAAAATCCCCCCGGCCTTGGTTGTCGGGGGCTTTTTTCTTCACCTCCAGTTGATTGATTATTACTAACCGTTGACCTATGAAAAGGATTTTTTTGATTGTCATGATATCGTTGCTGGGACTGGCTTCGGTGTTTGCTCAGAACAGGCCTACGCATGAGATCCATGCCGCCATGTTGTATAACTTTATCAAATATGTACAATGGCCTGATGAAGGTTCCGGAGGAGAATTTGTCGTGGGTGTGATCGGTGAGGACAATGTTTACAATACGCTGAAGCAATGGTATGACGGAAAGCCGAAAGGCCCGAAAAAATACGTAATCAAAAAGCTCACTTCGGCGAGTGACGCTTCGAACTGCCAGGTTGTCTACATCGGGAAATCCAGGAGCAATCAATTGAATGATGTTATGAACTTCACTTCAGGCAAGTCAGTGCTTACCATCACCGATGGCAACGGTCTGGGACAGAAAGGAAGCTGCATCAACTTTAAGGTGGTGAACGGCAGGTTGAAATTTGAGCTAAACCAGGGAACTGTAACAAGCTCCAACCTCAAGGTTTCCGGGCAATTGAGCAGCATGGCAATTTTGATTTGACGGGAAAAAATCGCTTTTTAAACCGGTCGTTATCAAAAATTATTTATTTTTTAAAATGCTTGTGAGAAATACAAAGGTGGTTACATTTGTCTTTGAAATTGAGCCCAAATTCCGGACCTTTATAGAATCAACGTTAGGTGCCTTCTTGGAACCTATCACCAAGCTTAGAAGTGCAATAGTCTACCGGAGCCTTCAACCTGTAAGGGTTAAGGCGTAGGATATACGCGCGGGGGCGCAGAGTTTTTATTTGAGAGGGTCTTTTCTCTGTGTTTCCCGTGCGTTGTTTTTTCCACCCCGTCAAAAATCACTATGTGTAAAACACACGGTTGTGTGATGTGTTGACGTAATGGATCCCCACCATAAAAACCTGACGCCTTTCCTAACCTTATTCCCTTATACCCCTATACCCTTATACCTTTATACCTTTATACCCTTATAACTTATACCTTATTCCCTCATACCCGGGAATGGGTTGTCGCAAATCCAGCCTCCTCCACATCCAGCCAGAATTTAGGATACGATTTTTTTACCACCATCGGGTTTACTATGGTGACATTCATCCTGGTGGCAAGCGGGGCAAACGCCATCGCCATGCGGTGATCCTCATAGCTCTCGAACACAGCCTCAGCGGGCAGCGATAATGCTGGCCTTACCAGCCATCGCCCGCGTTGTTGTTCAAGGTCGGCGCCAACCTTCCGGAGTTCATGTTGCAACGCTGCAATCCTGTCGGTTTCCTTTATGCGCAGGCTCTCCAGTCCCGTGAAAGATCCGGCAATGCCTTGAGCTGCACAGACCACAGCCGCTGTTTGGGCAAGATCCGGACAATCGGCGAAATCCCAGGTAAATTCTTTCACGCACTCCTTTTTCGTCAGTCTGAGCAATCCGTCTTCCATTTCCGATTTAACCCCAAGCGAGTCCATGAATTCCCTTACCACATGATCGCCTTGCAATGAGTTTTCGAAAAGACGGGGTAACCGGATGTCGGCCTCATCAGCCAGTGCTGCAAAGGCAAACCAATAGCTCGCACCTGACCAGTCTGATTCTACGGAGATGGCGCACGGTTGGTACTGCTGATGAGCGATAGTTATCACACTTCCGCTGAATGTGCAGTTTACGCCAAAGTCATGCATCAGCGCTGCTGTCATTTCAATATAAGGTCTGCTACCAATCTTCCCCGTTAACTCAATGGTAAGACCCTGCGGTAGCAGAGGCGCTACCATCATTATTGCTGAAATAAACTGGCTGCTGACATCCCCGCGAATACGTAACCGGTCGGTCCGTTGGCCCTCAAAGCCTCCCGTTTCTAAAGGCGGGAACCCTTCCCTGTTCGTAAAAGAAACCGTGGCCCCAAGGGCCCGCAGGGCGTCCACAAGAACTCCTATAGGGCGCTGCTGCATTCTTGGTGTTCCGGTGAGGGTCTTGCGTTGGCCGGTAATGGCAAAATAGGCCGTAAGAAATCGCATGGTTGTACCGGCGTCCTCAATGTCAATCAGTGGCGAAGAGGACCCTATCAGCCGTTGCATGAGACGCGTATCATTCGCGTCAGAGAGATTTTGCAGCGCAGACTTCCCGCCGGATAATGCATTGAGAATGAGCACCCTGTTGCTGATACTCTTGGAGGCTGGCAGGTTGCTGACCAGGGTGCGGACGGCAGAATTTGCCCTGAGGTGTACTTTTTGACTCAACCTTTCCTTTTTAATGACACAATGAAAATGGCTTCGAAATTACGTTTTGTAGCCAGATTTTTGCGATTCATTGAAACATTTAGCCGAAAAAAGCGGTTTATCCTATTACTATGAACACTACCCAAAAACTAGCTGTAGGATTAGGAATTGCGTCGGGAGCATTGCTGACTGCCCTGTTGATATCAGGGAACCGTGGGCGGAAGGCAAGGAGCTATCTTGTACGTCGTGCACGCAACTTGAGAACTACGCTCAGAACACCCGGGAGTAAAGCAGTTGTGATTGATGAACCGGAAGTTCATTACATCTGATCTTCGTAAAATGACAGAGCCTCATTTACGTCATCAAGGCTGATTTCAACATCCCATTCGGCGCTGCCAATGCCATTGAGCAGCACGCACATGATCCTATTGCCTTTATTTTTCTTATCCTGCCGAACCAGCTCACAAATTTCGCGGATCTGACCGGGCTCCAGCTTGATTTTTCCAAAAACGCTCCGGATGTGCTCCATAACCGACCTCAGCTCCTCTTCGCTGACCCTCTTTTTTCGCCGGGCGATGTACGCTTCAGCCACTAGTCCCGCGGCAATTGCTTCGCCGTGAAGTATCCTCTTGTGTGTGGTGATGAAGTAACTCTCCAGGGCATGCCCAATGGTGTGGCCCGCATTGAGGATCTTCCGCAATCCCTTCTCCCGCGGATCTCTTTCCACCACCCCCGCTTTGAAATTTACCGAATGACGGATGAGTTCCGGCCAGTCCTGTTCGGCAAGTGTTCGCTTTGAAATCACGCCCCACATTGCAGCATCGGACGTCAGTGTATGTTTGACCACTTCCGCATACCCCGACCTTAACTCATTTTGCGGAAGGGTTTCCAGAAAGCCGCTGTACAGTAATGTAAACACCGGCAGCTGGAATACACCAATGTGGTTCTTGAAGTTGTTAAAATCAATTCCCAACTTCCCGCCGATGCTGGCGTCTACCAGCGACAGCAGGGTGGTAGGAACAAGGACAAAGTCAATTCCCCGTTTGTATGTTGCGGCACAGAAGCCGCCCATGTCACCAAGCACACCGCCGCCCAGAATGATCAGCAGTGAATGGCGATCCAGGTTAATGGAGGTCATACGGTTCCATATTGTCACGCAGGTTGCAAGGACTTTATTCTCTTCACCCGGCGCTACGGAAATGATATCATGTTTGGGAAGACCTGAAGCGATGATCGGGTAACACGACTTGTGCGTGTTCTCATCAACCAGCAGCGCTACCCTGGAGTATTTCGAGGTGGCAAGAAATTGCTTTAATTCTTCGGCAGGACGGTTGGTGAATCGGATAGGGTCGCCGGGCATGGCACTTGCGGTTTACGGGAATTTGTTTTTCGGGAGGTACAGCGATGCAAAAATAACAAGTCATTGCGTTCACTGTTCAATAATATATGCCCGAAAGGGCCGAATATAGGGACAATCTCTATATTTACCCTATTGTTTATACCATGGAGTCACCTTTAGAAGTCACATTTGAAGACACCAGGGTCGCCTTCTCATATAAGTCAGATCAGGAGCTGAGAAAGGCGCGCTTCGTTTTCTCCGTCGTCAATCACCCGTGGGCATCAGCTGTAGCTACCGCACTTGTCAAAGGTGCACTTGCCCTGCGATTACCCATACAGGGCTTGATCCGGAAGACCGTATTTCAGCATTTTTGCGGAGGCGAAAGCATCGAATCCGCCGAAAGTACGATCCTTCATCTCGCAAACTACGGCGTCAACACCATACTCGACTACTCTGTCGAAGGCGAAGATTCGGAAGAGGATTTTGACCGGACGACACAGGAAATCCTGCATACCGTCCAAAAGGCGCGCGGGCGCAAGCAAATACCGTTTTGTGTTTTTAAAGTCAGTGGTCTTGCCGACGCCCTCCTGCTGGAAAAAGTGCAAGGCGGAAAAGCTGTAACCGACGACGAGATCCAGGCGCTGGAACGCGCAAAGGGGAGGATTGATAAAATTTGCTCCAGGGCTTACGAATACGACGTGCCGGTATTGATCGATGCCGAGGAGACCTGGATACAGGACACCGTCAACATGCTGGCCTATGAGATGATGGAACGCTACAATAAAGAGAGCACAATCGTCTTCATAACCCTTCAGATGTACCTGACCGATGCATCCAAGAAATTGAAGGACGCCTATCACATGGCGACCATGCACCAGATCTACCTTGGCGTCAAACTTGTCAGGGGTGCCT
>DATBVZ010000210.1:0-2568 GCA_036515095.1 Cyclobacteriaceae bacterium
TGAGGCCTGTTCCCGGACCCTCAGCTCCCATCGCCGCCCTGACCGTTTCCGGACTGCCCACGGACTCATTCCTTTATCTCGGTTATCTTCCACATAAGACGAGTGAGCGTCACAAACGATTGCAGGAAGTTGAAAGCCAGCCATATACGCTGGTGTTTCTCGAATCTCCGTATCGCATTGTCGAGGCTTTTGAAGATATGTTTTCGATCCTGGGAGACCGCCGCATTTGCGTCGCGCGCGAGATGACCAAGATGTTCGAGGAATACTGGCGTGGGAACATAAGCGGAGCACTGGAGTATTTCAAGTCCCGGCCTGCGCGGGGGGAGTTTACGCTGGTCGTTGAGGGGAGGCAGGAAGAAAGAAATGAAAAATGGGCAGAGGAAAAATTGCGAAAGGCAATTGAGAATGAATTGAAAAGCGAAAAGTCCGCGAAGGAGATTTCTGCTCAATTGGCACAAACTTCCGGCTGGAGCAAGCGCGAGATATATTCTTTCATCAACAAGATGTAGAATGATTTGATTTGGCCAGGAGGGCAGCATGGATGAGATCAGTTTGGTTGAAAAGATCTACAACTGGATGGAGACTTTGATCCTGGATAAACTGGTCATGCAGAATAGCCCGGGTCCATTCTTCAAGTGGTTGTTCAAGATGCCCATCCTTCAATACAAACTTGGCATGGGGTGGGTGATCGGTAAATATGTATTATTACTCACAACAACAGGTCGAAAAAGCGGCGAGCCGCGTGATACACCCTTAGAATATCTCTATGATCAGGAAAACGACAAATACCGTGTCGCGGCGGGCTGGGGTGGCAAGACGGACTGGTATCGTAACCTGCGCAAGGATCCTCATGTCTTCGTGCAGGTGGGCCGAAGAAAATTCAATGCGATCGCTGAAACAGCATCCGATGAAGAAGTGGCAAAATATATGATGACGGTTTCAAGTCGTCACCCGCGCATGGACAAGGTCTGGAATCGCTGGTCTGATAAACCTGTGGATGGGACATTTGAAAGCTATGTCCACGCAGCCAAATTTTTTCCATCGGTTTGGTTGAGGCCAACCAGGTGACGAACAGTCCACGCCTGCCCTGGTGGTTGACTGGCGTAGCTGTGTCGAAACCACACGCCGCTACCCACAGGGTGCTGCGCGAACGCAAACCGTTGGTGCGCCAAGCGAAGCTTGGCGCTTCTTCCAGGGTGAAAGTCCCTGCTGAATAAGGCCTAACCAGCCATTCATACCGAGTGTTGCAGTTGTAAAGGAGGCGAAAGCCGAACGATACGATTGAAGCGTACACAGGGAACGACCTAGGCCCCTTCGGCAAGCTCAGGGCAGGCTCCAGGAAGACCGCACTTCCTGAAGCTTGATACAGCCCCGTGATGGCGCCGAAGGCGCCACCATCCTGATGCAGATGGCGATGGTGTTAACGGGCCAGAAGCCAACACAGAGAGAACGCTTTGGTGAGTTCTCCGAGGGTCTGCCGGGGCCCACCTTAGAGCGTGGCATGGGTCGAGAGAAGCGTCAAGAACCCTTCGGCAGGCTCAGGACAGGCTTGGGAGACCCGAACGGTTCCTAAGAAGTCTGCTTGCCAGGTGTACAATCTCCGCAGCAGACGGAATAGGTAGGCCGAACCGAAACATCCAGTAGGAAAGCCGAAGACCTTCGGGGGTCGGATCAGCCCGTAGTACTCGTTATGGGGAAGGGGCTGACAGGCAGTCGCAGCCTGTACAGGAAACCGTGTCCGGGCATGCAGGGCCGGCAAAGCAAGGCCAACCTCACTGCAGGGAATAGCAGAAAGAAAAGCAGGTTTGCGGAAGCGAGACTGCCTGAAGAGCCCGGTGCGATAATTCCGCACGCCGGGATCTGTGCGGGGGGAGGGTGGGTAACTGCCCTCCCTACCGCGACGGCGGTTCACTTGATAACTGTCTATGTCAAAGAGTGCATATTCAAACGCTGTTAGCAGTATTCTGTCGGTGTACATATTAATCAATAGAAAAGTGTTCTAAAAATGCCCACACCATCATCCGAACTCTTGCGCATTGACCCATTGACGGGGTGTAAGAATTTTCTGGGGTTTCTTGAAACTTGTCTGAATCTTTCGTTATCAGACTTGCCGAGAGGCGGTCCTACGATGGAGGCAATAGAGGCATCTGTGGTAAACGCCTCTCAATATTCTGCAATTCTATTTGTTGAAATGAATCACATGAAGTTCCTAAACGAATCAAAAGGGCGCGCTCATGGTGATTCAGCAATTCGTTGGATGGGAATTTTACTTGGGGAAGAAAGCAACAACGCAGTTTACCGCTTAGGTGGTGTAGAGTTTGCTGTCTTGCTAAAAATGGATACACATGGAGAGTACGCCCAATTTGTGAAGAGTATCCTTGAGCGAATGGATCGAGAATCGAAACTATTAGGTTTTCCTGGATCGCCAGCAGATATTGCGCTCATTCTTTATGATCAATCACCCACCAGTCTTGATACCATACTAATGCAAATGGGTGAAGCAATGGTAAGAGTCAAGAACAGTGGCCAATCTCGTCCAACGATTTTTAATGCAACTGACTTCAAGAT
>DATBVZ010000211.1:0-5876 GCA_036515095.1 Cyclobacteriaceae bacterium
CATAATTGGCATGGTGATTCTGAAAGCCGTAGGAATGCGCCCGGTCGAAATGCGCCCGCGCGAGAACGGCATTTTCAAGTTTGATATCCAGGTCTCCCAGGGCTGTGTAAAATCCCGCCACACCGTTGTATACATAAACCCGCCACCCGGAATAGAAGACAAACGCGAGTGTGACGATCAGCCCTGCAAACTGGAATGTAAAATAGGGCATCCGGTTGGGCTTGTAAAGCACTTTATGCACCGCCATGTCCTGCCCCAGCAGGGATGCGAAATTGGAAAGAATGTAGAAAATAAAAATGAAACTGAATCCCAGGTGGGAATAAATGATGGTGTCGCCAATGACCTTGAGCGCTGCATCATTGACATTCCCAAATAGTCCGCCAATGGTCGCAAATGCAATTGACCCCAGCGCCAGATAGAACAAGGCGCCTGAGGGACTGAATGGCATTATGTTTTCGTATGTGTGCTGCCGGTCACGGAATCCCCAGATGCCCAGAATCGCCGAGACTGTTAGCAGAAGATAGAGGTTGACGTAAACGAAATTCCAATCGAGTGTTCCGAGTTCGTGCAGGGCGGTCAGAAGAAGGTTGGCCATGTAGATCAGGCAAAGGATCAGAAAGTGCCTAACACGACCAGCGCCCGATCCGGAGCGGCTGAGGATTGCGATGAATGAGGCGATAATTTCGTGACTTACCAGTAGTATGAACAGGATTGTCAGGATCAGCGCTGCCGGGTAGGCTGTAACAGAAAGATGAAGTAAAGGGTATTTTACATTGCTGAAATAAAAAATGACAACTCCCAATAAAGCGGTAGGCAGCGAAAACACCAGCAGCCGTCTTGTCAGATCAATACCCGGTTTTATCATATTGAAGTATGTGGCCAGCGCACCGTAGATCACAAGGACGACAATTAACGGGATGTGATTGTATTGCCCGAATAGTTCAAGGACTTTGAATCGCAGGCTCGCTACAAATAACATAAAAAGAACGGTTCCAAGGATAAACCAGAACCGGTCGAGGGTGGTAATGATCGTAAGCAGAATCAGTGCGCCGATAGCAAGAATGGCAATATACAAGTCAGAGGCGGTGGTGTTGGGAGCTATATTGCTTCCATTGAAGTACTCCAGTATCACATAATTGTCTCCCGGTACGGAAAGTTCAAAAGGACCAACCGAGAAACTATGCAGTGTTGACTCTATGGCCTTTTGTTCCTGAATTTTTTCCCAGTGGATAATGGCGTCATTGCCCCGGTAATGGGAGATCCAATAAAAGCCGACGGAAAGGCTGAAGACAACGGCCGTAATATACCAGCTGTATCGATATTCGGGCAGCCAGGATTTCCAGAATTGAGTTGCGTCGATCATCAGTTAAGGCATCGCTTCGTCCTGTAAGGCCCGGTCTCACTGACATCCGTGATCATGATTACGACGTTCCTTTAATGTAAATTCAATGTAATCAATGACAACTTAATATTTTTAATTGTCTTACTAAACATCCGTTGGGCAAGTGGCTTAAAAATGTGCAGGTAGGGCCTATGCAGGACAGGAATAACGCCTCGATCCTTCAATCTTTCCTTTGCCTCCGAATCCGTTGGCCAGCGGAGAAGGCCGGGAATCTTCAGCCTTCAATCACCTTGGGCACCCTGAAATAGTCGTCGTCTTTTTTTGGAGCATTCTGAAGTGCATGGTCGTGGCTGAGGTGAGGTTTTATCTCGTCCTCACGGAATACATTCAATTCATTCGACATGGTCGTCAGCGGCTCGATCCCGGTAGTGTCAACTTCCTTGAGTTTCTCTACCCATTCCACGATGGCTGTCATATCGGCCATCATTTTTTCCGCATCTTTTTCATCGAACTCAAGTCGTGCCAGGTGGGCTATCTTATCCAGCAGAGCGCGGTCAATTTTCATTTTCGGTCGTATTTGCTCAATTCATTACGGATGGTCTCACTGACCTTCTTTTTAAGTTCTCCGACATCCTCCAGCCGAAGTCCACGCGTGTCAACCGGCTCATGAAAGATAACAACAACCCTGCCCCAGTGCAGCAGGAACTCATTATCAGGCAAAATTATCCAATTGCCTGGAATGGTAACAGGCACAATGGGTATTTGTTTTTCGATGGCCAGACGGAAAGCTCCATCCTTGAAGGGCGCGAGTTGCGGTGGTTCCCTGGTGGCGATCCCTCCCTCGGGAAAAATGGTCAGGCTCTTCCCTTCATCGATCGCTTCTCTTGACCTTACCATGGTGGTATACCTGCTCTTCAACTTCGACCGGTCGACGGTGATGTGCAGCTTACGATACATCAGTCCGAACAGGGGAATCCTGCTCATTTCGCTTTTCCCTACAAAAATGGTATTGTGGCGGTTGAGCCCAACTGTGGGGATATCCAGATAAGAGAAATGGTTTGGGCAAAAGATATACTGCCGGTGTGCAGCAGGCTTAAAGCGGTATTCAACACGGAAAGGCAGACCCACAAGAAAAAACATCGATTTTGCCCACCAACGATTAACAACCCCGATCAAAGCGTACCTGGTCCTGAAGACAATCGGAATCGTCAGCAGAGGAAGGAACAACAAAAAGAGCAAGGCAAAGACGGTTAACCCATACGCGGTGTGAATAAGGCGCAGCGCCCTTAGCAAGGCTGAAGAAACCTGGGAGCCAAATTCCTGAGCATCGATCTTACGGCTGTTGATATTCCGGACTTCCATCAAAATCAGGGCTGAAATCAAAAGGTAGTTAAGGAATAATTCACGGATAGTCAAATGGGAGGGGAGGTTAGGGACATAGGAATACAGGTATATTACTATACACCTTCTATACCCACCCTTAGTACCCGAAACTGTGGTATTTTTTGCCTGATTGGGGGTTCATCTTTCAAAAGTTGCGGATTACAAATAACTTTCGGCCGGCAATAAGTGCCTGATTAACCTAAACAACATTCCTTATGAAGATCATAACTGCAGTGTGGGGTTGTGCACTATTGCTGCTCGGTGGACTTCCGATGGCCTATGCGCAGGGCGACCCGGTGATATTCACCATCGATATGACAGGGCCTTCCACAGATACGTTTCTTGTTGAAATAAACGCTCCCAAACCGGGCAAGGATAACAGGGTGTTTCAGTTCGCCTCTACTGCGCCGGGAGCGTATCAGGTAATGGACATAGGCCGCTACATTAGTCATTTCCGGGCCTTCGATAAAAGAAACCGGGAAATACCGGTCAGGAAGATCCAGACCAATCAGTTTGAGATCAGTAGTCCGAAAAAGGTAAGGCGCATAACCTATCAGGTGGCGGAAACCTGGGATATACCGGTTTCGGAAAATGTGGTCTACAAAATGTCGGGGTCAAGCCTGGAAAAAGACCACGCGCTGATCAACATTCACACCTTGCTTGGCTATTTTCATGGTATGCAGGATGCAGAGATGGAGATCAGGCTGGTGTATCCTCCCGCCTGGACGGTAGGGACAGCGCTGGAGTTCAATGAAAACGGCCGCCTGTTTGCACCGGATTTTGATTTTGCGGTAGACTCACCCATACTGCTCGGCCGGCTGTCGGCTACCTCAATCGAGATCGGCGGGAAGGAAATCGAGATCTTCACCTATTCAAAAAACGACCTGATCAAATCCGACCATCTCATGAACGCCATGCGGGATGTGTTCATAGCTACAAGCCAGTTTGTGAAGGGATTCCCCATTGACCGGTATGTGCTCCTTTTTCATTTTGAGGATGCAAATGCCGGTGCCTGGGAACATTCTTACAGTTCAGAGTACGTCCTGAAGGAGGCACCCCTTGACGAAAATTACGCAAACCTCATTAATGGCATCGCTGCCCACGAAATATTTCACATGGTTACTCCGCTTAATATCCACAGCGAGCTTATTGAACAATTCAATTTTATTACCCCAACACCCTCACAACACCTTTGGTTGTACGAGGGTGTTACCGAATGGGCCAGTGATATGATCCGGTTGCGCGGAGGACTTATCACATTGGAAGAATTTCTTCATGAGATCTCCGAAAAAATCACTATCGACGGGCACTTCGATAAAGATGTCAGCTTGCAAAAACTGGCGATGAGCGCGTTTACTTCCGAGGGGCAAACGCAGTATGTAAACATTTATCATCGGGGCGCCCTCGTGCCCCTGCTTATGGACATCCTGTTGCTTGAAAAATCAGGCGGACAAAAAGGGCTGCGCGAGGTCATTCTCGATTTGGCGAAAAAATACGGTCCCGCAAGGGCCTTCTCCGAGGAAGACTTCTACGATGAGTTTGTTGCCATGACCCAGCCGGAAATGAGAACCATTATTGACCGGTATATAATTGGGGCTGAACCATTACCGATTGCCGAATACGTTGAGAAACTGGGCATCCGCTATTTTCCTGTCCTTGTTTACGATGAAATGATTCCAGACCGTGGACACGTTATCGAATACAACGGCAAAGAACTTGTTGTCTCTGCACTCCGCGAACGCAGTGAAAGCGAGGGATTGATGCAGAATGACATCGTACTCGCCATTGACAGTATCGAAGCGGTCGCAGCCAATTTCCCCGAGATAATAGCCATCCTTCAGGGAGTTGCAGCGGGCGATACGGTCAGCTACAAAGTGAAGCGGGGTGAGGAGCTACTCGAACTCCCGCTCAGTGTGGGCGAGCAAAAGAAAACGGAAGAGCACGTCTTCCGGTTAATGGAAAACGCATCGCCTGAACAAATTGCCTTGCGGGAAGCCTGGATGCGAAAACTGGATTAGATGACCTCGCAAGGCAAAGTCCATCCAGGAATGAGCAACTCATTCACTCATTCACTCATTTTTCAATGACCTGGCCACCATCAACAGGCCGATCATGCTCATGCTGTCGGTTATCCTCCCCGTCATTACCATTTCCACGGCCTCCTCAAGCTGAAGTTTCATCACCTTAATGTCAGCTTCGGATTCTTCCGGCAAGCTGCTTCCTTGCTGCAGGTCTTTCGCCAGAAAGATGTAACCCGTCTCATCGGTCACTGAATTCGATGTATGCAACGTGGTGAGTAAACTCCACCGTTGGGCCACGAGACCGGTTTCCTCCTGCAATTCGCGCCGGGCGCATATAAGAAGCTCTTCGCCTTCGGAACACCCGCCTTCAGGAACCTCCCATGACCAGGCATTCAGGGTATAGCGGTATTGTCCTACCAGCCACGTGTTGCCGGATTCATCGATGGGAATTACAGCTACGGCCTTGTTCTTGAAATGGACCTTGCCATAAATGCCACGGCCACCTCCGGGGTTGATGACCTGATATTCGGTGACCCTGATCCACCGGTTATCGTACTTTTCCTCCTGGGATAAAGTCTTCCAGGGATTCGTTGTTTCATTCTCATTCATAATTAAATACGATAAAAACAGCTGCAAACTATCGATTTCTTTTTTGATTGACAGTGACATTAATTTTATGTTTGTGCATTGGCCGGGACGACTATGCTATACTCGTGTTTTTCCCCTGATCACGTTGAGGCAGGCTGTGATGAAGCCGGACGGGGATGCCTGGCCGGTCCGGTGGTGGCCGCTGCTGTAATCCTGCCAA
Source organism: Cyclobacteriaceae bacterium (assembly GCA_036515095.1). Taxonomy (GTDB): domain Bacteria; phylum Bacteroidota; class Bacteroidia; order Cytophagales; family Cyclobacteriaceae; genus ZC4RG29. Next base: position 5,555 of record DATBVZ010000211.1, read on the forward strand.
AGAATTACAAGCATCCTGACTTGAATGACTCCAAATTGCTTACCCGTGAAGAACGAGTTGCCTTGCGTACGGACATAGAACGAGATGCGCTGGCGTGGGCTGTGGCGGAAGTGGATAATTTTGAAATAGACAGGATCAATATCCTTAACGCTTCATTTGAGGCGATGCATAAGGCGATTGCCAGCCTTGCCATAATACCCTCTCTTCTCTTAATCGACGGAAACCGGTTTAAGCCCTATCCGGGCATCCCGTACGAATGTGTGATCAAAGGCGACGGAAAGTACCTTTCCATAGCCGCCGCGTCTGTCTTGGCCAAAACTTA
>DATBVZ010000212.1:0-2140 GCA_036515095.1 Cyclobacteriaceae bacterium
ATCCGAATCGCGACTCGCTGCGCTACATCAAACTTTATGATCTCCGTGACGTCCGCACGATGATACGGGGTACGCTGCGATTCAAGGGATTTTGTTCTGCATGGAATGTCCTTGTCAGGCTGGGCTGTTGCCATGACCGCGGGATGATCAATAATGTGGACACTATGACGCATTCGGATTTTATTAACACATTCCTGAAAACGGGCAAAGGTACGCCGGAAGAAAGACTGAGCGCGCAACTTGATATACCCATTGACGGGCATGAAATGAAATGCCTGCACTGGTCAGGATTTTTTGATGTGGAATTCGTCGGAATTAAAGCAGGAACACCCGCGGCGATACTGGAACACATCCTGATGAAAAAGTGGCGGTTAAAGCCCGGAGACAAAGACCTGGTAGTGATGTGGCACCGGTTCTCTTACGAATTCCGCAAGGAGATGAAAGTAGTGCAGTACTGTCTGACATTGAAGGGAACAGATCAGTCGCACACAGCAATGGCCCTAACCGTGGGCCTGCCTCTGGGTATAGCAACGAGGTTGTTGCTGGAAAACAAGATACAACAACGGGGAGTGGTTATACCCCTTAAAAAAGAATTCTACGGACCAATCTTACATGAACTGTCCCTGCGGGGGATATCCTTCCGCATGACCGATGCATAGTTCTGAAAGCGCAGACGCCGAAATGAGCCTGATCTGACGCATTGATTCCATCCATTCTTACATGGCGAAGCCAGCGTCACCATTAATGGTTAACTTTCAGTGAATTTTTTACGTCGCCCTCTCAGGAAGTCTTATTGCAATCCCCTTACGATGAAGAAGTACATCCTCTTAATTTCCGTCATGCTACTGGCAGAGGTTCATGACAATGCAGCCTTCGCGCAGATCAATACGAACGCAGCGTGGTCAGCAAAATTCAATAGCCCGGTTAACTGGCAGCGAATCCACTCGTTGGGATATATCATTGTCAGCACAAACGACGGGTTATACGGTGTCAATCCCGATGATGGAAAGATCATTTGGGAAAACAAGGCATTCGGTGCTCTGGATCCTTCGTTGTTCGAAGAAGTGGAAGGAACGGAATTCATTGCTGTCGCCTATCAGAACAATGGAGGTTCGGCCATCCCTATGCAGGCGATCATTGAAGTAGTGACCGGCAAAGTATTGTTCGATTCCGGTAAAGAAGGTATCGGTGTCCTGAGCCGTCATGTGCTCCCGGAATCAGGAAGGCTGCTCGTGATCGGCGCAGCCAAGGGGAACCTGGTGGCAACCTTGTTCATGTACGATATCCTTTCCGGCAATTTGCTGTGGTCTAACGATGAATTGTTCAAAGTTGAGGCATCCGGAAAAGGGTTCCTCGCAAAACTTCAGGCAGGGGTAAACAGCCTGTCCAACCTGCAGGGGCTGCTGGCAGAGCCGGTGGAGCTTGACGCGCAAAGCATGATCGTTACCCATCCGGGGTATGTGATGCGGATCAGGACAGCGACGGGTGAGGTCGTGTGGAAGAACCCGATCCAGCGCGCCGTTGCCGGTCGCGTGTTGTTTTCCCGATACCGTGAAAACGTGGTCTATTTCGCAACAGAAATTGAATCTGAAACCGGATCAGGGTTTACCACCAGCTCCTCTGAGCAGGATGAACCAAATAAGTTCTATTATAACCTTTACTATGCGTTCGATATTGATTCCGGAACTCCGATGTGGAAAGCACCCGCGAAGGAAAGCGACATGCTTAATGAAGTAATTATGCATGAACGGGGGATAATTGTCTGCCCGCGAAGCGCTCAAAAGCCGACAATCAACCTGATCGGTTACGACAACGGAGAAACCCTTTGGGGAAAAAAAGGAAAAGGAATAAAGGCCCAGGGCAGTGTGGTCAGTTATCTTCCCACCGACAAGGGACTGCTGATCACTACGGGTTTCGATAATGCATTCAACAGCAAGGGCGAGGAGTTTTACCTCAATATTCTCAACCCGGAATCGGGCACCTTGCTTTACGAGAAATCCATAAAACTCAAAGGAGATATCGTTCACTCGGAACTTACTCCAAAGGGTCTGCTGTTTGTGACAACCCGTGAAATCAATATTCTGGATGTCAACACCGGTTCACTGCTATGGGATAAATCCATTGAGGCAGGGGGTCCTGC
>DATBVZ010000213.1:0-3077 GCA_036515095.1 Cyclobacteriaceae bacterium
ATAGCTAAGGGTCAGGAGTCCGAATTCACCAGGGCTGCCTTGCCCCAGTCAGCCTTCTCGGATTCACTCCACAATTCAGGAAAAAAAATTATTCGCTGAAACCGGGGAGGAAGGTATTTCATCCAGTTGGTGCCGCCCGTAGCGCGGATCTCTTCCGGATCTTTAAAGAGGTACTTTGCTGCCGACTTGAAGTGCGACAGCCGCCAGTGCACATTTGCCCATAAATCATACATCCTCATGCGGCGTACAATTTCCTCCCGTTGGGTCGAATTGGCGAAACGTGTCTGGAAAATTTGGCGGAGGTTTTTGTCCCTGCAGGACTCACTTTTTTTCAGAAACGTTTCCATGTACCGGGCCTCAAATTGCCGGAGGGTAAGGGTCTTTCTTCCGGAAGCAAGCTCCGTGGCCCCACTTCGCCAGTACACCTTCTCCAGCAGCAGTCGTAAATCGGCTTCCTTTCTCAGCTCCTCCCTTGCGGTTTCGGAGACGAGGTTAATCATGTCGGTGGATTGAATTTCTATCAGACGGTATTGCGGCGACTGAAAGCCGCTTGACGGAAGTAATGCCATTCTGAACTTCAGAAATTGCTCGCGGTCGAGCCCATCAGACATGATCTCAAATGCATGGGTGAGGTGCCTGAAGTAACGGATGATCCGGTCAAGGCGCTCGATGAAAAAGTCCTCCCTGATGCCGTCCTTTGAAGCAACTTGCTCCAACTCGAGAAGGATGAGCCTGAAGTATAACTCGGTTATCTGATGAAAGATGATAAATACCTTCTCATCTTCAAAGTGCGTTCGCGGGGTTTGCAGGCTGAGTAGCGTATCGAGGTGGATATAATCCCAGTACGTGAGGTAATCCGAGTACAGCAGCCCATCCAGGTAGGAAGACAGGTCCTGGCCCATCACGGCATACCTGGCCTGAAGTTTCCTTAATTGTTCTTCCCATCGGGGGTCAACTGAGTTGTCAGCCATTTCAACGTACCGGTTAATCGGAATGAGATGTGTAAATTTGGGCGTTAATATATAGAATAACAAAATCGTATGGCTGATCAACCCCCCACTCCGCCAACCGCGAAGAAATCCCGGAAGCAGGACCTCTTCGACCATCCCGACTTTTACCAGGTCGATGATCTACTCACCGGTGAACAAAAACTCGTACGCGACACAATGCGGCAATTTGTGAAAAAAGAAATTTCGCCATTCATTGAAGACTGGGCGCAGCGCGCACACTTTCCCTCCGGAATCGTACGCAAGTTCGGCGATGTGGGCGCTTTCGGTCCCACTATTCCTGCCGAGTACGGTGGCGGCGGTATGGACTACATTTCTTATGGCCTGATCATGCAGGAAATTGAAAGGGGAGACTCCGGCATGCGTTCAACAGCTTCTGTGCAGGGATCGTTGGTGATGTACCCCATCTACAAGTTTGGCACGGATGAGCAGCGGAGAAAATATCTCCCCCGGCTGGCTTCGGGAGAATGGCTTGGTTGTTTCGGACTGACTGAACCCGACTACGGATCAAACCCGGCCGGCATAATGACGCGATTTCGTGATATGGGTGAATACTTTCTGCTGAATGGTGCCAAAATGTGGATATCAAATTCGCCCGAGGCAAATTTGGCGGTGGTGTGGGCAAAGGACGAAGAAGACCGCATTCACGGACTTATTGTAGAACGTGGTACGGACGGGTTCACGGCTCCTGAAACGCATGGGAAGTGGTCTTTGCGGGCCAGCACGACCGGCGAACTGGTCTTTGATAACGTAAAGGTGCCAAAGGAAAATCTGCTGACCGGAAAGAACGGACTGGGTGCGCCGCTTATGTGCCTGGACGCTGCGCGCTACGGCATTGCCTGGGGAGTTATTGGCGCGGCGATGGACTGCTACGAGTCTGCAAAGCGATATGCGCTTGAACGAATCCAGTTCGGAAAGCCCATCGCATCGTTTCAGCTGATCCAGAAAAAGCTGGCGGAAATGCTGACAGAGATTACAAAGGCACAACTCCTGAACTGGCGACTGGGTATGTTGATGAATGAGGGCAAAGCGACATCACAGCAGATCTCACTGGCAAAACGAAACAATGTGCAAATCGCCCTGGAGATAGCCCGCGAGGCACGACAGGTCCATGGCGCGATGGGCATCACCGGAGAGTACCCGGTCATGCGGCACATGATGAACCTGGAATCCGTCGTTACCTATGAGGGGACGCACGACATCCACCTGCTGATCCTTGGAAATGAGATTACCGGCATTCCGGCGTTCACCTAGCGACCTAATCCTCAACGTAAGCCGTAAAGGTAATCCGCTGTACCGGATTCTGGGGGTCATCGGAGTACACCGTCACCGACTTTTGCTGTGTACCCAGCCTGTCTTGCGGGTTGAACGCGATCACCATCGTAGCTTCGTCTCCCGGCTTTATTTCGTTGCGGGAGGTGGTGATGGAGACGCATTCGCAATTCGGCTGAACCGCCCGTATGGTAAGCTTTGATCTGCCTGTATTGTACAGCATCAGCTGATGCGTGCTTTCCTGGTGCTGTTTTATCTTTCCCAAATCGAATTTCTTCTCTGCAATATTCAGGGCGGGTGCCTTGTCCAGCTCATCACGCGACAGAAGCGGAAAGTAGTCTTCCAGTGTGGCATAGATCGCAAAGGACTTTACCGGTACGCTGGCGTCGTCCGTGTAGACATCAATGCGGTCAGACTGAAAACCATAGGCGTCCCGCATCTTACCGTTATACAGGATGCGTATCTTTCCCTGTTTACCGGGCTGAATGATTGGCGGGATAACCTCTGCTGTAATGTACCGCGGCCCTTCCGTTTTCACGAATGCGACCGGCTGGTCTCCTCCATTGAAGACCGGAAATTCCTTTCCCGCAAATTCATCCTTGCGCAGTACTTTACCCAGGTTGAACGATGACGTCTTCAGCCTCCAGCTCCCTGCGGATGTTCTGAATTCTGCCTCTGAAGGCAGGCCGTTGCTGACCTGGCCCTTGATCTGCAGTATAATTGGATTCGAATCGAAATCCGTAGTAACGGTCAGTGATTTATTGAAGTATCCGGGCCGGCCCTTAGGCTCAAAACTTG